>NZ_JBHSCH010000043.1:0-41558 GCF_042651065.1 Teichococcus aestuarii | reverse complement strand
GGCCTCGCCGCTGCCCGTGCTGCTCGACCGCGCCGGGGCCGTGCTGCGCGAGGCGCAGGTCTCCGCGACCGACCGCGCCCTGCGCCTGCAGGCGGTGCGGGACATCGGCGCGGCGCTGGACGAGGCCGGCCAGGAGGCGGCCGCCCGTGGCCACCGCCTGGAGGCCTGGCGGTCGGAATGGCGCGCCGTGCTGGCGGCGCTGCACCGCCCGCAGGAGGAAGGGCCGCCGGAAACCGCCGCCGCGCTGGATCTGCTGGGCCAGCTCGCGCCGCTGGTGCGGCAGGCCGGGACGCTGGCGGCGCGCCAGGAGGCGCTGCGGGCGGAGCTTGCGGCCTTCACCGCCGATGTCCGCGCCCTGTGCGCGGAGCTGGGCGAGGCCGAGCCGGCCGATGCCGTGGCGGCGGCCCGGCACCTCGCCGCCCGGCTGGAGGAGGAGCAGGCCCGGCTCTCCCGCCAGGAGGCGCTGCGCCAGCACGCGGAGCTGGCCGCCCGCGCCGCCGCCGCGCTGGCGCGGGAGGCGGCGGCGCGCCGGGAGGAGCTGCACGCCGCCCTGGCCGAGGCCGGTGCCACGGATCTCGAGACCGCCTTGCAGCGGCTGGAGGCCTCGGCCGAGCGGGCGCGCCAGCAGGCGGCGCGGGAGGCGGCGCGGGTGGAGGCGATGGCCGGCCATGATGGGCTGGACCTGGCGGCCCTGCAGGCGGAACAGGCCGCCCACCCGCCCGAGATGCTGGAGGCCGCCTTGCGGGCGGCCGAGGAGGCCGCCGCCGCCGCCGGCCGCGCCGCCGAGGAGGCCGCGGAGGCGCGCGCCCATGCCGGGGCGGAGCTCGAGCGGCTCGGCGCCGATGGCGCGGCGCGGGAGGCGGCGGCGGACGAGCAGGCGGCGCTGGCCCGGCTCGGCCATGTGCTGGAGGAGGCGGTGCTGCTGCAGGCCGCCCGCTCCCTGCTCGGCGCGGCGATGGAGCGGGTGCAGGAGGCGGGCGACGATGCCCGGCTGCGCCGCATCGGCGATGTCTTCGCCGAACTGACGGAAGGCGCCTATCCGGCCCTGGCCGCGCGGGAGGACGAGAAGGGCATCGCCCACCTGCTGGTGCGCCGCGCCACGCCGGAGGGCGAGGAGACGGGGGTGGAGGCGCTGTCCGAGGGCACGCGGGACCAGCTCTTCCTGGCGCTGCGGCTGGTGGCGATCGAGGACCATGTGGCGGCCGCCACGCCGCTGCCCTTCCTCGGCGACGACATCCTGCAGAGCTTCGACGATGGCCGCGCAGCCGCGGCCTTCCACGCGCTGCGCCGCTTCAGCGGCACCACCCAGGTGATCCTGCTGACCCACCACCGGCATCTCGTCGAGCTGGCCGGGCGCGCCTTGCCGGCGGGCGCGCTCCATGTGCAGGCCCTGCCGGGCTGAAGCCGCCGGCCGCAGCGCCCCGGCTCAGCCGGCGCCGGCGATGCGCTGGAGGTGTGGCATCCCGACCTCGCGGGTCGAGAGGCAGCCCAGCAGCGCCAGGTTGCGGTCCACCTCCTGCGCCAGGATGTCGATGCCGTGCCGCACCCCCGCCTCGCCGCCCACCGCGGCGGCGTAGAGGAAGGGCCGGCCGACGAAGACGAAATCCGCCCCCAGCGCCAGCGCCTTCAGCACGTCCGAGCCACGGCGGATGCCGCCATCCATCATCACCGCCATGCCGCCCGCGGCGGCGCGGATCTCCGGCAGGGCGCGCAGGGCGGAGATGGCGCCGTCGAGCTGCCGCCCGCCATGGTTGGAGACGATGACGCCGTCGATCCCCTCCTCCGCCGCGCGGCGCGCATCCTCGGCGCGCAGGATGCCCTTCACCACCAGCCGGCCCTTCCACTGCCGCCGGATGCCGGCCACATGGGTCCAGTTCAGGTGGTCGCGCGCGCCGAAATCCCGCTCCACATGCCGCGCGATGATGGGGGCGCCGCGCTCGGCGTAGTTGTTCTCGAAATGCGGCATGCCGTGGCGGTGCAGGGTGCGCCACAGCGTGTCCCACAGCCAGAGCGGGCGGGTGGCGCCGTCCCAGGCCAGGCGCAGCGAGGGCTTCAGCGGGGTGGAGAAGCCGGTGCGGATGTTGTTCTCGCGGTTGCCCATGGTGGTGGTGTCCACCGTCAGCACCAGCGTGCCGAAGCCGGCCGCCGCCACGCGCGCGACGAGCCGGGCGATGCGCGCCTCGTCGCCCGGCAGGTAGGCCTGGAACCAGCTGCCCGGCGCCGCGTGCGCCACCTCCTCCATCGGGATGAGGGAGGAGCCGCTCATCACCATCGGGATGCCGGCGGCGGCCGCCGCGCGCGCCAGCACCAGGTCGCCGCGATAGGCCATGATGGCGCTGATCCCCATCGGCGCGATGCCGAAGGGCGCGCTGTATGCCTGGCCGAAGAGCGAGGTGGCGATGCTGCGCCGCGAGACGTCGATCAGGTAGCGCGGGCGGAAGGCCCATTCGGCGAAGGCGTCGCGGTTGTCGCGGTAGGCGGCGTTGGTCTCCGCCGCGCCGGCGATGTAGCCGAAGAGCGGCCGCGGCAGCTTGCGGCGCGCCGCCGGCTCGAAATCGTCCAGCGCCAGGATCGGCCGCAGCCGCCGCGGCGTTGTGCTGCCGACGGCGCGGTACATCGCCTTGGGCGGCGGCGGCACCGCGACGGTGGGCGGGCCGTTGGCGCCCTCGTTCACAGCGCGGGCTCCTTCCCGGGCAGAAAGGAGCGCGGCGGCTGGCCGGGGCGGCGGGCGGGGATGCGCAAAGCCAGGACGTTCCTTGCAGGCCGCCGGCGCTCCGGGGCGCGGCGGGCTTGGTCTCGTTGCCGGCGATCCTGATGAGCTTCGGGAAAGCCTGTCAATATGCCCGGCCGGACACGCGCGCCGGCGCGGCACCCGCGATAACCTGCGGCTATGGCCGGCACCCGAATGGGAAATGGCCGCACCGCCCGATCCGGCGCAGACTCGGCCCGGGATACGCACGGAGGCGGATTTGGCGTGGCGCGTTGGCGTTGATATCGGCGGCACCTTCGCCGACTTCGTGGCCCTGGACACCGGCAGCGGCCGGCTCACCACCCTGAAGGTGCTGACCACGCCGCAGCAGCCCGGGCAGGATGTCGCCGCCGGGCTGCGCCGCCTGGCCGGGGAGGGGCTGGAGCCGGCGGGCGTCGAGCGCTTCGTGCATGGCACCACCGTGGGGGTGAACACCATCATCCAGCGGCGCGGCGCGCGGCTGGCGCTGTTCACCACCGCCGGCTTCACCGACATGCTGGAGCTGGCGCGGCTGCGCATGCCGGACACCTACAGCCTGTTCTGCGAGCGGCCCGAGCCGCTGGTGCCGCGCGAGCATGTCTTCCCCATCGCCGAGCGGATGGATGCCGAGGGCCGCACGGTGACGCCGCCGGACCGGGCCTCGGTGGCCGCGGCGCTGGCCGGCGCGCGGGCGGCGGGCTGCGAGGGCATCGTCGTCTCGCTGCTGCACGCCTGGCGCAACGCCGCGCATGAGGAGGCGGTGGCCGCGATGCTGGCGGAGCTGGCGCCGGAGCTGTTCGTCTTCCGCGGCAGCGAGGTGTGGCCGGCGATCCGCGAATACGAGCGCACCACGACCACGGTGCTGAACGCCTATGTCCACCCCCGCATCGACGCCTATCTGGAGCGGGTGGAGGCGCAGCTCGCCGCCGCCGGCATCGCGGCGCCGCTGCTGCTGACCACCTCCGCCGGCGGCACCATGACCGCCCGGCGCGGGCGGCGGGACTGCGTCGGCATGCTGCTCTCCGGCACGGCGTCCGGCGTGGTCGGCGCGGGGGTCGTGGCGCGGGCGGCGGGGCTGCCGGCGGTGCTGACCCTCGATGTCGGCGGCACCAGCGCCGATGTCGCACTGCTCAGCGACGGCGCGCCGGCCTTCGGCACCGGCCACGCGGTGGGCGAGTTCCCGCTGGCCATCCCCACCGTGGCGGTGGTCTCGAGCGGCCAGGGCGGCGGCTCCATCGCCTGGCTGGACGCGCAGGGCGTGCTCCAGGTGGGGCCCGAGAGTGCCGGCTCCACCCCCGGCCCGGCCTGCTTCGGCCGGGGCGGCGAGCGCTGCACCGTCACCGACGCGGCGCTGCTCTGCGGCATCCTCGGCCAGGGGGCGCTGGGCTTCGGCGCCATCGCGCCCCGGGCGGAGCTGGCGGAGGTGGCCATCGCCCCCATCGCCGCCCGGCTCGGCACCGATGCCGCGACGGCGGCGGGGGGCGTGCTGCAGGTGGCCATCAGCGGCATGCTGGTGGAGATCGACAAGCTGCTGGCGCGCGCCGGCATGCATGCCAGCGAGCTGACGCTGATGCCCTTCGGCGGCGCCGGCCCGATGCTGGGCGCGCTGCTGGCCGAGGCCGCGGGCATCCGCCGCGTGCTGGTGCCGCCGGCGCCGGGCACGCTCTGCGCGCTCGGCGCGCTCGCCGCCGATCTGCGGCGGGACACCATGCGCACCGTGCTGCTGCCGCTGGAGGACGCCACCTGGCCGCGCCTCGGCGCCGTGTTCACCGCCCTGTCGGCCGAGGCCGGCACGGCGCTGGCGGAGATGAGCGGCACGGGGGAGGCGGAGGTGACGCTGGCGGCCGACCTGCGCTACCGCGGCCAGTCCTACGAGCTGACCGTGCCGGTGCCCGTGCGCTTCCGCGATGGCGGCTCGGCCGGCGAGATGGCGGCGCTGTTCCACGCCGCCCATGCCGAGAGCTTCGGCCATGCCGATGCGGCGGCGCCGGTGGAGGTGGTCAGCCTGCGCGCCGCCGCCCGTGCCGCCGCGCCGCCCCTGCCCATGCCGCGCCACCCCGCCCGGCCCCGCGCGGCGGCGCCCGAGGCGCCGATCACGCTGCGCCTCGGCGGGTCCTGGCAGCAGGCCGGGCTGTACCGGCGCGAGGCGCTCTCGCCCGGGGCGCATTTCACCGGGCCGGCCGTCGTCACCCAGGCGGATTGCACCGTGCTGGTGCCCGCCGGCTGGAACGCCGCGACCGACGCGCTCGGCAATTTGGTGATGGAGCAGCCCTGATGCGCACCGACCCCGTGACCCTGCAGGTGCTGCGCAACCACTGCCGCGCCGCCGCCGAGAGCATGGCGACCACCCTCTACCGCACCGCCCATTCCACCTTCGTCAAGGAGACGGAGGACTTCACCATCCAGCTGCTCGACGCGCAGGGCAAGACCTGCGCCGTGCCGCTGGACCTCGGCGCCACCTGGTACCCCGGCGTCGACTACGAGGCGGCGATCGGCCTCGTGCCGGGCGGCTACCAGCCCGGCGACATCGCCATGACCAGCGATCCCTATTCCGGCTTCCTCTCCACCCATTCGCCGGACACCAACATGTGGAAGCCGGTGTTCCACGAGGGCGAGATCATCGCCTTCGCCGGCGGGCACATCCACAATGTCGATGTCGGCGGCGCGGTGCCGGCCAGCCTCTCCCGCACGCTGACGGAGGTGCACCAGGAGGGGCTGCGCGTGCCGCCCAGCAAGCTCTACCGGCAGGGCGTGCTGGACGAGACGCTGCTGCGCACCATGCTGGCCAATGTGCGGGTGCCCGAGCAGAACTGGGGCGACCTGAAGGCGCTGGTGGCGGCGGTGAACACCGGCGAGCGGCGCATCCTCGACCTCGCCCGCCGCTTCGGCGTGGCGCGGCTGCGGGACGGGCTGGCCGACCTGCTGGACTATGGCGAGGCGCAGGCGCGCGCCGTGCTCGCCGGCCTGCCCGACGGCACCTACCACTTCGCCGACTATTGCGACGAGGATGGCGTCGGCGGCGACCCGCTGCGGCTGAAGCTGGCGCTGCGCATCCAGGGCGACAGCGCCGAGCTGGACTTCACCGGCACCGACCCGCAGACCCTCTCCTCGATGAACGTGCCGACGGGCGGCCACCCGCGCCATTCGCTGATCCTGGTCGGCGTCTACTACGTGCTCTCGGCGCTCAGCCCGAAGATTCTGCTAAACTTCGGCGCCACGCGGCCCTTCACCTGCATCCTGCCCGAGGGCAGCGTGGTGAACCCGGCGCACCCGGCGGCGGTCGGCATGCGCAGCCTCACCTGCGCGCGGCTGCGCAGCCTGGTGTTCGGCGCCTTCGCGCAAGCCGCGCCGGAGCGGCTGCCGGCGGCGCCGGCCGGCTCCTCCTCCATCATCAACCTCGCCGCCGAGCATCCGCGCACGGGGCGGCGCGTCATCGCCGCCGTCGCCCCCATCGTCGGCGGCGGCGGCGGCATGCCGCACCGCGACGGCACGGACGGCTCCGGCGCCGATGCCGCCTACCTCAAGAACAGCCCCGTGGAGATCACGGAATCCGAGGCGCCGGTGCGCATCCTGCGCTACGGGCTGATGCCGGACACGGGCGGCGCCGGCGCGCATCGCGGCGGCCTCGCCACGGTGCTGGAATTCACCACCGACGCGCCGGATGCCACCGTCACCGCCCGCAACCGCGACCGCTCGATCTTCCGCCCCTGGGGCATCCTGGGCGGCCGGCCGGGCGCGGCCAGCACCTTCACCCTGAACCCGGGCCGGCCGGAGGAGCAGGACCTGGGCAACACCGACCTGCTGCACCTTTCGCCAGGCGATGTGGTGCGCATCGTCTCGCCCGGCGGCGGCGGGCGGGGCGACCCGGCGCGGCGCGATCCGCTGGCCCTGCTGCGCGACCTGCGCGCCGGCCGCCTGACCCCGGCCGCCGCGGAGCGGGACTACGGCGTCCTCATCCGCGACGGGGCGGTGGACATGACGGCGACGGCGGCGCGGCGTGCCAGGCTGCCGCCGCGCGCGGGCTTCGATGGCGGCGCCGAGCGGGCCGCGCACGAGGCGCGCTGGGACGCCGATGCCTATGCCGCGCTGGGCGAGGCGATGGCGCGGGTGCCGGCCAGCTGGCGCGGCCGCCTCAAGCGGCGCCTCTTCGCCGCGGTGGGCGCCGCGCCGGAGCAGGCGCCGCGCGCCGTCATCGCGGCGGTGCTGCGCGAGGACCGCGCCTTCCGGCGGGCGGCGGCCGGGAGCTGACAGCGCCGCCGATGGGAGAAGCCGGCGGCGGGCGCTATGCTCGCCGCCATGAACGCCCGCGACATCGAGATCTTCCGCGCCGTCATGCAGGGCCGCACGCTGCGCGCGGCGGCGGAGATGCTGCATGTCTCGCAGCCCGCCCTCTCCAAGGCGCTGCGGCATTGCGAGGACCGGCTGGGCTTCCGCCTGTTCCAACGCACCGCCGGCCGGCTGGTGCCCACCGCCGAGGCGCACGCCATGCTGCCGGAGGCCGAGCGGCTGTACCAGGAGCTGCAGGGCTTCAAGGGCTTCGCGCGTGATCTCGGCAGCCACCGGGGCGGCCTGCTGCGGCTGGGCGCCAGCTCATCGCTGGCCGTGTCGCTGGTGCCGGCGGCGATGGCGGCGCTACGGCGGGAGCGCGAGGCGGCGCGGCTGACCCTGAACCTGCTGCCGGTGCGCGAGCTGGCCGAGGCGCTGCTGGCCCGCCGCCTCGATGTCGGGCTGGCGCTCACGCCCATGGCGCTGCCGGGGCTGGAGAGCGAGACGCTGGGCAGCGTGCCCTGCGTGGTGGTGCTGCCGGCGGCGCACCCGCTGGCCGCCGAGCCGGTGCTGCGCCCCTCGCTGCTGGCCGGCGCGCCGGAGGTGGGCTTCGCCGGCTGGCAGGATTTCGGCCAGAGCCTGGATCTCGCCTTCCGGCAGGAGGGGGTGGAGCGCCGCCTCGCGGTCGAGGTCGGCACCACCGTCAGCGCCGTGGCGCTGGTGCGGGAAGGGATGGGCTACGCCATCGTTGATGGCTTCGCCTGCCGCAGCCTGCCGCCGGGCCTCGTCTCGCGGCCCTTCCGCCCCGAGGTGCGGCGCGGGGTGGTGATGGCACGCAGCCCGGCGCTGGGCAGCTCCGCCCTGCTGGACCGGCTGCGGGACATCCTGGCCGAGCTGTGCGCGGCGCCCGCCCTTCAGTCGGCGCGCGCACCGCTCGCCTTCACCAGCGGCACCCAGTAGTCGATCTCCTCCTTCAGGAAGGCGCCGAACTTTTCCGGCGTGTAGCCGCGCATCGGCGGCAGCCCCATCTCCTGGTCCAGCCGCCGCGCCACGGCGGGGTCGGCGAGGGCTGTCTCCATGCCGGCGGCCATGCGGCCAATGATGGGCTTCGGCGTGCCGGCGGGGGCGAAGACGCCGAACCAGGAATAGGCCCTGTAGCCGGGCAGCCCCGCCTCGGCGCTGGTCGGCACCTGCGGCAGCACGGAGGAGCGCTGGTCGGTGGCCATCACCAGCGCCTTCAGCGCGCCGGACTCCACATGCGGCTTCATCAGCCCGGGTACGTCGGCGGTGAAGTCCACCACCCCGGCCAGCAGGTCGTTGAACACCGGGCCGCTGCCGCGATAGGGCACGTGCACCGCCTGGGTGCCGGTCTTCTGCAGGAAGGCGACCACCGAGATGTGGCCCGAGGCGCCGTTGCCCGCGCTGCCGTAGCTGTACTTGCCCGGGTTGGCCTTCAGCAGCGCGATGAATTCCTGCAGCGTCGAGACGCCCAGCTCCCGGCGCACGCAGATGCCGATGGGCGCCAGCACGGAGGGCGCGACCGGCGCCAAATCCTTCACCGGGTCGTAGGGCAGCTTGCCGTAGAGGCCCAGCGCCAGCCCCACGGTTGAGAGCGAGGCCATGATGAAGGTGTAGCCGTCGGGCGCCGACTTGGCGACGTAGTCGGTGCCGGTGGTGCCGCCGGCGCCGGGCCGGTTCTCGATCACCACCGGCTGCCCCAGCACCTCGGAGAGCTTCTGCGTCACCAGCCGGGCGCTGACATCGGTGGCCCCGCCGGCGGCGAAGGGCACCACCATGCGCACGGGCCGGTCCGGCCAGGCCGGGGCCTGCGCCAGCGCGGCAGGCGCCAGGGCGGGCGTCGCCAGCAGAACCGGCATGGCGGCGAGCAGCCGGCGGCGGGGAAGCAGATGGTCGCGGGCCATTCAGGATTCTCCGGGGCGAGGGTTTCGCAGGATGGCGGCAGGCACCGCCAGGCTGGCTTCCACCATGGCGGCCTCCTGCCGCATGCGCGCCAGGAACTGCCGGCGCGCCGCGGCATCCAGCCGGCTGGCGATGAAGTTGGTGGCGATGGCGGCGGTGACGGCACGGCCGGGCGGACGGATGGCGAGGCCGATCACCGCCAGCCCGGCGATCAGCGAATCATCGCTCATCAGGTATCCCTCGGAGCGCACCTGCTCCACGCGGCGGCGCACCTGTTCCGCGCTGCTGCCGAACTGCCGGTAGCGCGCCGCGTTCGCGGCCAGCACGGCCTCGATCTCCGCCGGCGTCTGGCTGGCGAGGATGGTGGCGCTGCCGGCGCCGATGCCGAGGGGCATCAGCCCGCCCACGCCCTGCGTCAGGCTCTCGATGACATAGGCGCCGTCCTGCCGGTCGGTGACCACGGCGTTCAGCCCGCTGCGGACGATCAGGAAGGTGGTCTCGCCGCTCTCGCCGGAAAGCCGCGCCAGGGCGGGGCGGCAGAGGCGGCGCAGCCCGGTGCCGTCGGCCGCCTGCCCGGCCAGCGCCACCAGCGCGGCGCCCAGCCGGTGACGCCTGCCGCCCTCCACCCGCTCCACCCAGCCATGGTGCTCCAGCGCCGCCAGCAGGCGGTGCGCGGTGGAGACGCTGAGGCCCAGCGCGGCGGCCAGGCGGGAGAGCTGCTGGCCACCCGCACCCGCCTCGCCGAGCAGCCCGAGCAGGCTCACCATTCGGTCGAGGACCTGGATGCCGGAAGTCCCGTCCAGAGGGTCGGGCACGGGTGCGTCGGGCGGGGAAGGCGCCATGGCGGCAGCATAGACAGCGTCCCGCGAGAGCAACAATTCCATAAGGCGGGAAATTCCGGAAAAACTTCCTGCATTCTGGAAATGCACGTCGCGGCGACCGACTTTTGGGGCTTGCCATGTTATGTTATTTCATTGCATCAGGCTGGCATGCCATCCGCACCGCTCTCCCGCCGGCCGCTTCTCCTGGCCGCCGCCGGCCTGCCCTTCCTGCCGCGGCCCGCCGCCGCGCAGCCCGCCGCGGACCTGTTCCGCGTCGTCACCTCGCAGGAGATCAACGGGCTCGACCCCGCCCGCTCCGGCTATGTGTTCACCCGCATGCAGGTGCTGGAGACGCTGGTGGGCGCCGACGATGGTGGCCTGCCGGTGCCGCAGCTCGCCCGCGCCTGGACGCTGTCGGAGGACCGCCTGACCTGGCGCTTCGCGCTGCGCGAGGGCGCCCGCTTCCACGACGGCACGCCGGTCATGGCCGTGGCCGTGGCCGCCGCCCTGGAGCGCGCGCGCGGCCAGTCCGGGCTGCTCGGCACCCTGCCGGTCGAGCGCATCGCGGCCGATGACGGCGTGGTGCTGGTCCGCACCAGCCGCCCCTTCGCGCCGCTGCTGGCCTTCCTGGCGCATTACAGCGCCGGCATCCTGGCGCCCGCGGCCTTCGAGGGCCAGGCGGTGCGGGAGATGATCGGCAGCGGCCCCTACAAGGTCAGCCGCCTGCTGCCGCCGCAGCGCCTGGAGGCGGCGCGGTGGGAGCGGTGGGACGGGCCGGCCCCCGCCATCGGCCGCGTCTCCTACCTGGCCGCCGGGCGTGGCGAGACCCGCGCCGCCATGGCCGAGGGCGGGCAGGCCGAGCTGGTCGCGCAGCTGGCGCCCGAGACGGTGGAGCGGCTGCGCCGCAACCCGCGCGTGGCGGTCGATGTGCGGGCCATCCCGCGCACGCGGCTGATCAAGCTGAACTGCGCCTCGCCGCTGTTCCGCGACGTGCGGGCGCGCCACGCGCTCAGCCTGGCGCTGGACCGGCAGGGCATGGCGGCGGCGCTGCTGCGCTCGCCCGCCTCGACGGCCACGCAGCTCTTCCCGCCCGCCATGGCGGAATGGCACGTGCCGGCGCTGCCGCCGCTGCGGCGGGACCTGCCGGAGGCCCGGCGCCTGCTGGCCGAACTGGGCTGGCAGCCGGGGCCGGAGGGCATCCTGCACCGGGAGGGCCGGCCCTTCGCCTTCACCCTGCGCACCTTCTCCGACCGGCCGGAACTGCCCGGCCTGGCCACCGCCATGCAGGCGCAGCTGCGCGAGGTGGGCATCGACATGGCGGTGGCCGTCGTCAACAGCGGCGAGATCCCGGCCGGGCACCGCGACGGCACGCTGGAAGCCGCGCTGATGGCGCGCAACTTCTCCCTGGTGCCGGACCCGCTGGGCACCATGCTGCAGGATTACGGGCCGGAGGGTGGCGACTGGGGCGCCATGGGCTGGTCCAGCCCCGCCCTGAACGGCGTGCTGGAGCGGCTCGGCGCGGTGGCCGACCCGGCGGAGCGCGCGGCGCTGCGCGGGCGCGCCTCGGCCATCCTGCACGAGGAGCTGCCGGTCATTCCCGTCAGCTGGTTCGACCTGGCCACGGCGGTGTCGCGCCGCGTCGCCGGCCTCGCGGTGGACCCGCTGGAACTCTCCTTCCGCATCGCGGGTGCCCGATGGGCGGGCTGATCCGGGTGCTGGGCGGCCGCGCCGTCCAGGCGGTGCTGGTGGCGCTCCTGGTCGGCACCGCCTGCTTCCTGATGGTGCGTCTGCTGCCCGGCGACATGGCCTACCGCATCGCCGCCAGCCGCTACGGCTACGACCTGGTGGACGGCGCCGCCGCCGAGGCCGTGCGGCAGGAGCTGGGCCTGGACCGGCCCTGGCCCGTGCAGCTCGGCGCCTGGTTCGGCGGCCTGCTGCGGCTCGATCTCGGCGTCTCCCTCGCCTCGGGCGAGGAGGTGGCGGAGGCGCTCGGCATCCAGCTCGGCCACACGCTGCTGCTCTCGGCCACGGCGCTGCTGTTCTCCCTGCTCATCGGGCCGCCGCTCGGCGCGCTGGCCGGGCTGCGCAGCGGCGGCTGGTGGGATGGCGCGCTGCTGGTGCTCTCCGCCGCGCTGCGCGCCCTGCCGGCCTTCCTGGTGGGCATCGGCCTGATGCTGTGGCTGGCGGTGGAGTGGGAATGGCTGCCCGTCGCCGGCGTCGGCGGCTGGCGGGAGGTGATCCTGCCGGCGCTGACGCTGGCGCTGGGCCTCGCCGCCGCCTCCTCCCGCGTGGCGCGGGACGCGGTGGCCGGGGTGGTCGCCGCCCCCTTCTTCGGCTTCGCGCGGATGAAGGGGCTGGACGATGCCACGGCCTTCCGGCGCCACGGGGTGCGCAACGCCGCCATCCCGGTGGTCGCCTATCTCGGCCTGCAGCTCGTCATCCTGATCGAGGGCGTGGTGGTGGTGGAATCCCTCTTCGCCTGGCCGGGCATCGGGCATGCGCTGGTGCACGCCGTGCTGGGCCGCGACATCCCGATGGTGCAGGGCACGGCGCTGTTGATGGGGCTGCTCTTCGTCGCCCTCAACGCCCTGACCGACCTCGCCTGCTGGCTTCTGGATCCGAGGCGCCGCGCCGCATGACCCTCTCCTCCAGGCGCCTGCTGGGCGGCGCCATGCTGGCGGCCGTGGCCGGCTTCGCCCTGCTCGGGCCGCTGCACGGGGCCGACCCGCTGCGCCAGAACCTCTCCGCCACGCTGCTCCCCCCGGGCGCTGGCCATCCGCTCGGCACCGACCATCTGGGGCGCGACATGCTGGCGCGGCTGGCCGCCGGGGCGCGGCTGTCCTTCGGCTACGCGCTGCTGGCGGCGCTGGCCGCCGCCGTGCCGGGCACGCTGCTCGGCCTGCTGGCGGCGCTGCGCGGCGGCTGGCCGGAGCGCCTGCTGCTCGGCCTGGCCGATGCGGTGCAGGCGCTGCCGGCGCTGCTGCTCGTCGTGCTGGTCACCGCCTTCGCGCCGGGCGAGTTCCTGCCGCTCTACATCGGCGTCGCCCTGGCGCTTTGGGTGGAGTTCTTCCGCATCAGCCGCAACACCGCCGCGGGCGTGCTGGCGCGGCCGCAGGTGGAGGCGGCGCGGCTGCTCGGCCTCGGCGCCGGCCATATCCTGCGCCGCCATCTCTGGCCCGAGGTGGCGCCGCTGATCGCCACGCTGTTCGCCTTCGCCGCCGGCACGGCCGTCACCACCGTGGCGGCGCTGGCCTTCGTGGGCGTGGGCGCCCGCCCGCCGGTGCCCGAATGGGGCAGCATGATGACCGAGCTGCTGCCCTACCACGCCGAGGCGCCGCTGGCCCTGCTGCTGCCGGCCCTGCTGATCTTCCTCACCGTGCTCGGCCTGCACCTGCTGGCGGGGCGGGAGCGCGCATGAGCCTCATCGTCGAGAAGCTCCGTATCCTCGGGCCGGAGGGCGTGCTGGTGCAGGGCGCCAGCTTCGCCCTGGCCCCGGGCGAGCCGCTGGTGCTGCTGGGCGAGACCGGCTCCGGCAAGTCGCTGCTGGCGCAGGCGGTGATGGGCACCCTGCCGCCGGGCCTGCGCGCGGAAGGCCGCATCCTGCTGGATGGCCGGGACCTGCTGCCGCTGCCGCCGCGCGAGCGCCGCGCCCTGTGGGGAAGGCGCATCGCCATGCTGCCGCAGGAACCCTGGGCGGCGCTGGACCCGACCATGCGCGCCGAGGCGCAGGTGGCGGAGGTGGACCGGCTGGTGCACCGCCATGGCGCGGCCGAGGCGCGCCGGCGCGCGGCGGCGCGGCTGGCGCATCTCGGCCTGCAGGGCGCCGGGCGGCGCTATCCCTTCCAGCTCTCCGGCGGCATGAACCAGCGCGTGGCCCTCGCGGCCGCCGAGGCCGCGGGCGCCGCGCTGCTGATCGCCGACGAGCCGACCAAGGGGCTGGACGCGGCACTGCGCGACACCGCCGGCGCGCTGCTGCGCGCCGAGGCGGAGGCGGGGCGCATGCTGCTGGTCATCACCCACGACGTGGCCCTGGCGCGCCTGCTGGGCGGCCAGGCCATGGTGATGCTGTCGGGCGCCGTGGTCGAGGCCGGCGCCCTGCCGGGGCTGCTGGAGGCGCCCCAACACGACTACACGCGCCGGCTGGTCGGCGCCGAGCCCTCCCGCTGGCAGGACTGGCCGCGCCGGCCCCCCGGCCGCGCGATCGTGGAAGGGAACGGCCTGCACAAGCGGCTGGGCGGGCGCGAATTGTTCGGCGGCCTCGACATGGGTATCGGCGAGGGGGAGGTGGTGGCCGTCGCCGGGCCCAGCGGCTGCGGCAAGACCACGCTGGGCAACCTGCTGCTCGGCCTCGCCCGGCCTGACAGCGGTCAGGTGCGGCGCGGCGCCTGGGTGGCGCCGCTCGGTTTGCAGAAGCTCTACCAGGACCCGGTCGCGGCCTTCACGCCGCACCAGACGCTCGGCCAGGGCATCGCCGAGCTGCGGCGCCGGCACGGGCTGGCGGAGGACCGCGCCGCCGGGCTGCTGCCGCGCCTGCGGTTGCAGCCGGCGCTGCTCGGCCGCAGGCCGTCGGAGGTCTCGGGCGGCGAGCTGCAACGCTTCGGCCTGCTCCGGGCGCTGCTGCTGGACCCGGCCCTGCTGTTCGCGGACGAGGCGACCTCCCGCCTCGACCCGCTGACCCAGCAGGAGGTCATGGCCCTGCTGCGGGAATGCGTGGAGGAGCGCGGCACGGCGCTGCTCCTCGTCACGCATGAGACGGCGCTGGCGGAGAAGGCGGCCGGCCGCGTGCTCCGGCTGGGCACGTGATCCGGCTGGGCGCCGCCGCCTGAACGGGGCAGCGCTCCCGATCCGGTGGATGGGCCGCTTCAGCCGGGGAGGTGCCGGGCGGAAAGGTGCCGGGCCAGGAAGTCGATGAAGGCACGGATGCGCGCCGCCAGATGGGCGTGGCCGAGATGGAGGGCGTTGATCTCCTCCGTCTCCCCGGCATTGAAGGCTTCCAGCACCGGCACCAGCCGCCCCTGCGCGATGTCCTTCGCCACATGGAAGGCACCGAGCCGCGCCAGCCCGAGCCCCGCCCGGCAGAGTTGCAGATGGGTGGCGCCGTTGTTCGCCTGCACATTGCCGGGCACGGCCAGGGTGTAGGCTTCCGTGCCGCCGGGGTCGCGGAAGGGCCAGCCCTCCAGGCTGCGGCGGAAGTTGAAGCCGAGGCAGTTGTGCCGCATCAGGTCCTGCGGCCGCTCCGGCACGCCGTGCCGCGCCAGATAGGCGGGCGCGGCCACGATCACCCGCCGGCTGCGCATCAGCAGCCGCGCCTTCAGCGCCGAATCCCGCAGCGGGCCGGAGCGGATGGCGATGTCGGTGCGGTCCTCCACCAGGTCCACCAGCCCGTCGCTCAGCGAGAGGTCGAGCTGCACGGCGGGGTGCAGCGCCAGGAAGGCCGGCACCAGCGGCACCACGCAGCTCACGCCGAACCCGACCGAGGCGCTGACCCGCAGCTTGCCGCGCGGCACCGCCCCGGCGCCGCTGGCCACCGCGCGCTCCGCCGTGTCGATCTCGGCCAGGATGTGCTGCGCCCGCGCCAGATAGGCCTCGCCTTCCGGTGTCAGCCGCAGCGCCCGGGTGGAGCGCAGCAGCAGGCGGGCGCCCAGCCGGTCCTCCACCCGCGCCACCAGCTTGCTGACGGCGGAGGGCGAGAGCCCCAGCCGCCGCCCGGCGGCGGAGAAGCTGCCCAGCTCCGCGGCCAGGGCGAAGGCCTCCATCTCGCCGGCCCGGTTGTTCATGCTGGCTCCTATTCGTGAATCTATTTCACAGGTGTCGTGCCAAATGCCTCGATTATCAGAAGGCTCGCCAGGGCGCATCTGGGGCGCAACCCGATCCTTCCCCCATTCGCCCGGCCGCTGCGGCGGGCGAGGAGCCTTTCCATGCCTCTTGCCCTCTTCGCCCTGACCATCGCGGCCTACGCGATCGGCACCACGGAATTCGTCATCGTCGGCCTGCTGCCCACCGTGGCGCAGGATCTCGGCATCTCCCTGCCCCTGGCCGGGCTGATCGTCAGCGTCTATGCGCTGGGCGTCACCTTCGGCGCGCCGGTGCTGACGGCGCTGACCGGCCGGGCCGGGCGCAAGGCGCTGCTGCTCGGGCTGATGGCGCTGTTCGTCGCCGGCAACCTGGCCGCGGCGCTGGCGCCGGGCTACGGCACGCTGCTGGCGGCGCGCGTGCTCTCGGCCTTCGCGCATGGCGTGTTCTTCTCGGTGGGCGCCACCATCGCCGCCGGGCTGGTGGCGCCGGACCGGCGCGCCTCGGCCATCGCCATGATGTTCATGGGCCTCACCGTCGCCATCGTCACCGGCGTGCCGCTCGGCACCTGGATCGGCCAGGGCTTCGGCTGGCGGGCCACCTTCCTGGCCGTGGCCGGGCTCGGCGTGGTGGCCTTCATCGCCATCGCCGCGCTGCTGCCCGCCGGCCTGCCCAAGGCGCCGCCGACGCGCCTGCTGGAGCAGGCCCGCGTGCTGGGCAGCGGCCGCCTGCTGCTGGTCTTCGCCATGACGGCGCTGGGCTATGGCGGCACCTTCGTCACCTTCACCTATCTCGCGCCGGTGCTGCAGCAGGTGGGCGGCTTCTCGGAGGGCAGCGTCAGCCTGATCCTGGTGCTCTACGGGCTGGCCATCGCCGCCGGCAACCTGGTGGGCGGCCGCGTCGCGGACCGCGACCCGGTGCGGGCGCTGACCGTGCTCTTCGCGCTCCAGGCGCTGGTGCTGGCGCTGTTCAGCCTGACCGCGCCGCTGCCCTGGCTGGCCCTGCCGACGCTGGCGGCGCTCGGCTTCCTCTCCTTCGCCAACGTGCCGGGGCTGCAGCTCTATGTGGTGCAGCTCGCCCGGCTGCACCGGCCGGAGGCGGTGGATGTCGCCTCCGCGCTGAACATCGCCGCCTTCAATCTCGGCATCGCCGCCGGCGCCTGGGTGGGGGGCGTGGTGGTGGAATCGCCGCTCGGCCTCGGCGCCACACCCTGGGTGGGCGCGCTGCTGGTGGCCGCTGCCCTCGGCCTCACCCTGTGGAGCGGTGCGCTGGACCGGCGCGCCCGCGGCGCCGCCCCGCAGCCGGCCTGACCGGCCCCCGCCCGCGGCGCGGCACTCTCCGCAGGGCGGCTCTGTTCCTGAGATTTAACAAGCGCCTAGGCTCTTGCCGAAGCGGCCCCGCCCCGGCAGAATGGGAACACATGTTCCCGTTCGCCGGGGCTGCTCAAAAGGAGGACAGAGGCATGGCCGACCAGGACAGTTCCGCGTCCCCGCCGGCCGTGCCGCAGGAGGTGCTGCAGCTCGCCGCCGGCACCCTCTCGCCCGAGGCGCTGGCGCTGCTGTCCGGGCCGGTGGGGCAGGCGGTGGCCAAGGCCGCCAACTACGCCGGCCGCGCCTTGTCCGACAACACCCGCCGCGCCTACGCCTCCGACTGGAAGGCCTTCTCCACCTGGTGCCGGGCGGGCGGCGTCTCCGCCCTGCCGGCGGCGCCGGTGGTCATCGCCGGGCACCTGGCCAGCGTCGCGCAGACGCTGGGCCGCAACAGCCTCAAGCGCCGCCTCGCCGCCATCGCCCACATGCACCGGCAGTCCGGCCATCCCTGGCAACCGGGGGACCCAGCCATCCGCGCCACGCTGCGCGGCATCTTCGCCACCCACTCCAAGCCTGTGCGGCCGGCGGCGGCGCTGACCTCGGTGGAGGTGAAGCAGCTTCTCAACGTCTGCGGCACCGATCTCGCCGGGCTGCGGGACCGCGCCATCTTCCTGCTCGGCTTCGCCGGTGCCCTGCGCCGCTCCGAGCTGGTGGCGATCGACCGCGAGCATCTGCGCTTCACCACCGATGGCATGACGCTGCGCATCCCCCGTTCCAAGCGCGACCAGGAAGGGGAGGGGGCGGATCTCGGCATCCCGCGCGGCCTGAACCCGCTCTCCTGCCCGGTGCGCGCCATGGAGCAGTGGCTGGGCCGCAGCCGGATCGAGTACGGCGCGGTGTTCCGCCGCGTCACCGCCGCCGGCACCATGGAGGACCGGCTCAGCCCGCAGGGGGTGTGGCGCATCCTGCGCCGCCGCGCCGAGCGGGCCGGGCTGACGGTGGACGAGCGGGAGCGCCTCTCGCCGCACGGGCTGCGTGCCGGCTTCATCACCGAGGCCTATCTGAACGGGGCGCGGGACGAGCAGGTGATGCACCACGCCCGGCAATCGGATTTCGCGACCACCCAATCCTACCGCCGCCGCGCCAAGATCACCCAGGACAGCCCGGCGCGCCTGCTGGACCTCTGATACCGGATTCCGCGGCGAGGCGCCTGCGCCCGGATGGGCGCAGCGCCCCATGGCGCATCGCCGGGCGGAGCGCCGGCGCCTGAAGGCGGATCGGGACCGATCCGCAAGACTTCTTGGCCCCCGCTACCCTTTTCCTGCCTGCCCCTTCCCTTCCTGCCTCCGCACCTGGGTCAGGCCCGCCATTCCGGATGGCGGGCCGCGGCGCATTCGCGCCCGCCCGGGCGATGTTTCAAACGACAGGCAACTTGCTTATTCCGCTAGGCAAGACGAACGTACCAACATACAGTTTGGGAAACGCCGAGCAGCGGGAGGAAGCCATGCAGAAGAACCGGCCGGGTGCGCCGTGCCGTCACGCGGGCCAGGGCTGAGGCCGGCGCCATGGACACCCAGGCCCCGCATCCCGCCGCGCCCGCCCGCACCGTCCTCGGCGCCGAGCACGAGCTGTTCCGCGACCAGGTGCGCCGCTTCTTCGACCGCCACATCGTACCCTTCCATCGCCAATGGGAGCGCGACCAGCTGGTGCCGCGCGAGGTCTGGCGACTGGCCGGCGCGCAGGGGCTGCTCTGCCCGACCATGCCGGAGGAGTATGGCGGCGCCGGCGCGGATTTCGGCTATTCCGCCGTGCTGATCGAGGAGATCGCCCGCACCAATGCCAGCGGCGTCGGCTTCCCGCTGCATTCGGACATCGTGGCGCCCTACATCCTGGCCTATGCCACCGAGGCACGGAAGCGCGACTGGCTGCCGCGCATGGCGCGGGGCGAGCTGATCGGCGCCATCGCCATGACCGAGCCGGGCATGGGCAGCGACCTCAAGGCGGTGCGCACCACGGCGCGGCGCGAAGGCGAGCACTACGTGCTGAACGGCTCCAAGACCTTCATCACCAACGGGCAGAATTCCGGCCTCGTCATCGTCGTCGCCAAGACCGACCCGGCGGCGGGGCGCAAGGGCATCAGCCTGATCTGCGTCGAGGAGGGCACGCCCGGCTTCAGCAAGGGCCGCAACCTCGAGAAGATCGGCCTGCACGCGCAGGACACCTCCGAGCTCTTCTTCGACGAGGTGCGCGTGCCGGTGGAGAACCGCCTCGGCGAGGAGGGGCAGGGCTTCCGCTACCTGATCCACAACCTGCCGCAGGAGCGGCTGATCATCGCCATCCGCGCCGCCGCCTCGATCGAGGCGATGCTGGCGGAGACGGTGTCCTATGCGCGCCAGCGGGAGGCCTTCGGCGGCACGGTGTTCGACTTCCAGAACACCCGCTTCCGCCTGGCCGACGCCAAGGCGCAGGCCACCATGCTGCGCGTCTTCGTCGATCACTGCCTGGAGCTGCACCTGCGCGGCGCGCTTTCGGTGGAGATGGGCGCGAATGCCAAGCTCGTCGCCTCCGAGATGCAGAACAAGCTGCTGGACGAGTTCCTGCAGGTGCATGGCGGCTACGGCTTCATGAGCGAGTACGCCATCGGCCGTGCCTGGGCGGATGCGCGCGTCGCCCGGATCTATGGCGGCAGCTCGGAGATCATGAAGGAGATTATCGCCCGCACGCTGTAGCGCCGCGGGCGCCGCAGGCCGACCCCGGGCACACGGGGCAGCGCCAGGGAGGAGAAAGAGAGATGCAACGCAGGACCCTGCTGGGGGTCGCGGCGGCGGCCGCCTGCGCGCTGCCCGGCCTGGCCCATGCCGCGGCCGGTGCGGCACGGGCCGCCTATCCGGACAAGCCCATCCGCGTGGTGGTGCCCTTCCCGCCGGGCGGGGCCACCGACACCTGGTGCCGCCTCGTCACCGCGCCGATGGCCGAGGCGCTGGGCCAGCCTTTCGTGGTGGATTGCCGCTCCGGCGCCGCCTCGATGATCGGCAGCGAGGCGGTGGCCCGCGCGGCGCCGGATGGCCACACGCTGCTCTTCACCATCAGCAGCCTGGTGCAGAGCCCGGTGGTGTTCCGCCGCGCGCCCTACGACGCCGAGAAGGATTTCGCCCCCATCGGCCAGCTCGGCACCACCTCGCTGGTGCTGGCCTGCAACAAGGATGTGCCGGGGCGGACGCTCGCGGAATTCGTCGCCGCGGCGAAGGGGCGGAACTACAGCTTCGGCTCATACTCCCCCGCCTCGACCGGGCATGTCTTCGGCCAGCTCTTCTCCGACGTGGCGGGGCTCGGCATGACGCATGTCGGCTATCGCGGCGAGGCGCCGGAGCTGCTCGACCTGATCGGCGGCAGGCTGCACTGCGCGCTGGTCAGCATGACCTCGGCCAAGGGCTATCTGCTGGACGGCACGCTGCGCCCGCTCGCCTGCCTCGGCCGCCAGCGCCTGCCGAGCCTGCCCGGCGTGCCCACCTTCGTCGAGCTCGGCTACCCGGAGGATTTCGCCTGGAGCGGCTTCGTCGGCATGCTGGCGCCGGCGGGGACGCCCGCCGCCATCGTCGAGACCCTGGCCGGCAGCTTCCGCGCCGCCACGGAGCGGGCCGAGGTGCGGCGCACCCTCGCGGAACAGGATTTCATCCTGCAGTGGCTTGGCCCGTCCGACATGGTGCGGGAGGTGCGGCGCGCCCGGCAGAGCTGGGCGGAACTGGTGGAGCGCACCGGCATCTCGGCCGAGTGACGCCCCGCGCGACAACGAAACCCACAGGGAACATGGAAACGATGACGGCTGCGACAGGCAAGCTGGCTGGCAAGGTGGCGCTGGTGACGGGCTCGGGGCGGGGCATCGGGCGCGAGATCGCGCTCAAGCTGGCCTCGGAGGGGGCAAGGCTGGTCATCAACGACCTCGATGCCGGGCCGGCGGAGGAGGCTCTGGCCGCCATCCGCGCCGCGGGCGGCGAGGCCGTGGCCTGCAACGGCAGCGTCACGGAGGCGGATTTCGGCGAGCGCATCGTCAAGGCCGCGCTGGATGCCTTCGGCGGCATCGACATCATCGTCAACAATGCCGGCTACACCTGGGACAACGTCATCCAGAAGATGACGGACGAGCAGTGGTACGCCATCATCGACGTGCACATGACGGCGCCCTTCCGCATCCTGCGCGCCGCCGCCCCCTTCATCCGGGAGGCCGCCAAGCGCGAGGCGGAGGCGGGGCAGGAGAGGTTCCGCAAGGTGGTGAACATCTCCTCCACCTCCGGCGTCTACGGCAATGCGGGCCAGGCCAACTACTCCGCCGCCAAGGCGGGTGTCGCCGGCATGACGCGGGCGCTGGCCAAGGAGTGGGGGCGCTACAAGGTCAACGTCAACGCCGTGGCCTTCGGGCTGATCATGACGCGGCTGACCGAGGCGGCGGCGGGCGAAGGCGCCTCCATCGACATCGAGGGCCGCGCGATCAAGGTGGGCGTCAACCCGCAGGTGCTGAAGAACGCCGAGGCGCTGATCCCGCTCGGGCGCGGCGGCACGCCGGCCGAGGCGGCGGGGGCGGTCTACCTGCTCTGCATCCCCGAATCCAACTATGTCAGCGGGCAGACGCTGGTGGTGGGGGGCGGGCGGCCATGAGCGCACCGCTTGGCCGGCGCGCGGCGCTGGCCCTGGCGGGGGGTGCCGCCCTGGCGCTGCCGGAGGCGCTGCGCGCCGCGCTGCCCGAGCGGCCCATCCGCCTGGTGGTGCCCTGGCTGCCCGGCGGCACGGCGGACAGCCATTTCCGCCTGCTGGCCGAGCTCGCCTCGCAGCGCCTCGGCCGCACCGTGCTGGTGGAGAACAAGCCCGGCGCCAGCGGCACGCTGGGCGGCCAGATGATGGCCAACGAGGCGCAGGGCGACGGCACGCTGATCGGCCAGATCCCGGTCACCCTGTTCCGCTACCCCGCCATGACGAAGCGCCCGACCTTCGACCCGTTGAAGGATTTCACCTACATCATCCATCTCACCGGCTACCTGTTCGGCGTGGTGTCGAGGCCGGACGCGCCGTGGCGGGACTGGGCCGGGCTGATCGACCACGCGAGGCGCAACCCGGGCCGCGTCACCTATGGCACGCCCGGCGTCGGCAGCTCGCTGCACATCACCATGGAGCGGATCGGCGAGCTGGCGGGGGTGCAGTGGGTGCATGTGCCCTTCCGCGGCGGGCCGGACAACATCCAGGCCGCGCTCTCCGGCCAGACGCATCTGGCGGCCGATTCCAGCAGCTGGGCGCCGCTGGTGCTGGAGGGGCGGATGCGGCTGCTCTGCACCTGGGGCGCGGAGCGGGCGAAGCGCTTCCCCGAGACGCCGACGCTGCGCGACCTCGGCCTCGACATCGTCTCGGACTCGCCCTACGGCATCGGCGGACCGCGCGGCATCCCGGCCGCGACGGTGCGCGTGCTGCACGACGCCTTCAAGGACGCCCTGCACGACCCGCGCTCCGTCACCGCGCTGGAGCGCTTCGACATGGCGCTGCGCTACATGGACAGCGAGACCTACGCCGCCTTCGCCCGCCGCCTCTATGCGGAGGAGAGCGCGACGGTGAGGCGGCTCGGCCTGCAGATCGACTGAGCGCAGGAGGAGGAGGGCGCGCCTCAGTGCACCTGGCGCGTCCCCTCCTGCCAGAAGCCCGCGCGCAGCGCCTTCTTGTCGATCTTGCCGATCGGCGTGGTGGGCAGAGCGTCCACCAGCACCACCGTCTTCGGCGCCTGCACGGCGCCCTTCAGCGCCCGCACATGCGCGGCCAGCGCCGCTTCCTCCGGCCGCCGCCCCTGGCGCGGCACGACGAAGGCCTGCACCCGCTCCCCCCAGCGCGCATCCGGCACGCCGATCACCGCCGCCGCCGCCACATCCGGGTGGGTGGCCAGCGCATCCTCCACCTCGCGCGGATAGACGTTGAAGCCGCCGGAGATGATCATGTCCTTCCGCCGGTCGACGATGTGCAGGTAGCCCTCCTCGTCCTCGCGGGCGATGTCGCCGGTGTGCAGCCAGCCATGGCGCAGCGCCTCCGCCGTCTCCTCGGGGCGCTTCCAGTAGCCGCGCATCACCAGCCGGCCGCGCACGCAGATCTCGCCCGGCGTGCCGCGCTCCACCGGCGTGCCGTCCTCGGCCAGCAGCTTCACCGCCACCCCCGCCATGGGCTGGCCGCAGGCGGAGAGCCGCTCCGGCCGCGCCGGGTCGTGCTCCGCGCGGCGCAGCAGGCAGACGGTGTTGGGCGCCTCCGTCTGGCCGTAGAGCTGCATGAAGACGGGGCCGATGCGCTCCATCGCCTCCAGCAGCGTGGCGGGGGCGATGGGGGCGGCGCCGTAGATGAAGGTCTCGAGCATCCGTGTGCGGGCGCGGGAGAGGCGCGGCTCGGCCAGCAGGGCGCGGATCATGGTCGGCACGCCGAAGGCGCAGTTGATGCCCTCCGCCTCGATGCAGCGCAGATAGGCCTCTGGCTCGAAGCCGCCCAGAACATGCACGGTACCGCCGCGCAGCAGGGCGGGCACCACCAGCGAGCCGGCGGCGTGGCTCAGCGGCGTCGCCAGCAGCATGCGCGGCACGGCGGGCCAGTCATACTCGGCCAGCATCATCGTGGCGCATTGCACCAGGGCGCGGTGCGGCAGCATCACCCCCTTGGGCTGGCCCGTGGTGCCGCCGGTGTAGCTGATCTGGCCAAGACCCTCCTCATCGCCGATCGGGTCGAAGGGCGCGTCGGACTCCGCCCCGGCGGCGGCGAGCAGATCCCGGGCGCCGCCGCCGCCCAGCGAGAGCACCAGGCCGCAGCCGGACGCTTCCGCCGCCGCATGGGCGCGCCCCGCCTCGGCAGGGTCGTGCACCAGCAGGCGGATCTCGGCGTCGCGCAGGATGTGGGCGAGGTCGGCGGGGCCGGACAGCCGGTTCAGCGCCGTGTAGCGGCAGCCGATGAGCTGCGCCGCGGTGCGCAGCATGAACACCTCCGGCCGGTTGGCCATCAGCGCCGAGACGCCCTCGCCCGGGCGCAGGCCGAAGCCCTGCAGCGCCCGAGCCAGGGCATGGATGCCCGCCGCCACATGCCGGCGGGACCAGACCTGCCCCTCCTGCACGAAGGCCGGCCGCTCCGGGTTGCGCCGCAGCCCGAGCAGCGCGAGATGGCCCATGGTGATGCCGGCCTGTGCCGTGCCCTGTGCCGTACCTTGGGCCGTGGGGCCGCTCATTCGGGCTGGATCCCGGCGGCCTGGATGAGGCGCCGGTTCAGCGCGGCCTCGCGGGTCAGCCGGTCCATCAGCGCCTCGGGGCCCGGGGTGGCGGGCACCAGGCCGAGCCGGTCCAGGCGCGCGCGGGCCTCGGGCGCGGCGAAGGCCTCCGTCGCCGCGCGCTCCAGCTTCGCCAGGATGGCGGGCGGCGTGCCGGCCGGCGCCGAGAGGGTGAACCAGCCGCTGCTGACGAAATCCTTCTGGCCCAGCTCCGCCAGCGTCGGCACCGCCGGCAGGGCGGGGCTGCGCGCGGTGGAGGGGATGGCCAGCGCCCGCAGCCGCCCGCTTTCCACATGCGGCCGCGCCGGCGCGAAGGTGGAGAACATCAGGTCCGTGCGGCCGGCGATGGTGTCGGTCAGCGCGGGGGGCGAGCCGTTGTAGGGCACGTGCAGCAGCTCGGTGCCGGTGCGCGCCATCAGGTCCACCATCATCAGGTGGGCGGTGGTGCCGACGCCCCAGGTGGCGAAGGAGAGCTGCCCCGGCCGCTGCCGCGCCGCCGCCAGCAGCGCCTCCAGGCTCTCCCAGCGCGGGTTCGCCACGAGCAGGAACTGCGTGTCCGAGATCATGGTGATGTGCGCGAAATCCTTCACCGCGTCATAGCCCGGGTCGCGCAGCGCGTAGGGGGCGGTGGTGAAGGTGACCACGGTGCCCATCAGCAACGTGTTGCCGTCCGGCTTCGCCCGCGCCACGTGCCGCGCGGCCAGCGTGGTGGAGGCGCCGGGCTTGTGCTCCATGACGAAGGTGCCGCCGAGCCGCGCGGAGAGCCCCTGCGTCAGCACCTGGGCCAGCACGTCCGGCGCGCCGCCGGGGGCGTAGGGCAGGGCGATGCTGACCGGCTGGCTGCCCGGATAGGGCGTGTCCGCCGCCGCGCCGCGCGGCAGGGCTGGCGCCGCCAGCACGCCCCCGAGCCCGGCCAGGGCCGCCCGCCTGGACAAAGCGTGATGCCGCATCCGTCTTCCTCCCATGCTCCGGTTCGTGCCGGGCTTGTCGGCGCCCAGCCTGCGGCAGGGATCGGATGCGAGTCAATTCCGCTGTGCGAGCCGGAAAAACCATGGAGCGGGACATTGACGCATTGCAGCGGAATGCCGCAGGCTCCCCCGCGACCGGCGACGCAGAGCGCCGGCATGAGGAGAAGGGTCCGAGCCATGGCGCATCTGGCACGCTGGGCGCAGCTTCAGCCCGACAAGGTGGCGGCGCATTTCCCCGATGACGGGACGGCGCTGACCTTCGCGGCGCTGGATGCGCGGGCCAACCGCCTGGCGCAGTGGCTGATCGGCCTCGGGCTGCGGCCGGGGGACGGCATCTCGCTGCTGCTGGAGAACGGCCCGGCGCTGCTGGAGCTGGCCCATGCCGCGCGCCGTGCCGGGCTCTACTACACGCCGCTGAGCACGCATCTGCGCGTGCCCGAGATCGCCTACATGCTGGCCGACAGCGATGCGCGGCTGCTGATCGTCAGCCCCGCCCTGGCCGGGCTGGCGGCGGAGGTGGCGGAGGATGCGGCGCTCGCCGCGCTGCCGCGCTGCGCCACGGGGGAGGGGCTGCCCGGCTACCGCTCGGTGGAGGCGGAGCTGGCTTCCTACCCCATGCCCGCGCCGCTGCCGGAACGCCCGGTGGGGCGGGATTTCCTTTATTCGTCCGGCACCACGGGGCTGCCCAAGGGCATCCGGCGCGACCTGCTGCCGCCCGAAAAGCGCGGCGCGCCGGACTGGTCGCCCGGCTGGGTGGCGACCTACGGCATCGGCCAGGACAGCGTCTATCTCTCGCCCGCGCCGCTCTACCACGCCGCGCCGCACCGCTACGTGATGCGCACGCTCGACCGCGGCGGCACCGTGGTGGTGATGCGGAAGTTCGACGCCGCCCGCAGCCTGGCGCTGATCGAGCGCCATCGTGTGACGCACAGCCAGTGGGTGCCCACCATGTTCACCCGCCTGCTGGCGCTGCCCGAGGCGGAGCGGAGGGCGCACGACCTGTCCAGCCACCGCGTCGCCATCCATGCCGCCGCGCCCTGCCCGCGCGCGGTGAAGCAGGCGATGATCGACTGGTGGGGGCCGATCCTCGTCGAATACTACGCCGGCTCGGAATCCATCGGCGGCACGGTGATCGACAGCCATGACTGGCTGCGCCGCCCCGGCTCGGTGGGCCGGGCGCTGGAATGCCGGCTGCACATCCTGGGGCCGGAGGGGGAGGAGCTGCCGCCCGGCGAGGTCGGCGGCATCTGGTTCTCGGGAGGGGCCACCTTCCGCTACCACAACGCGCCCGAGAAGACCGCCGCCGCCTTCGACAGCCAGGGCCGCGCCACCTATGGCGATCTCGGCCATGTCGATGAGGAAGGCTTCCTCTATCTCAGCGACCGGCGGGCCGACCTGATCCTGTCGGGCGGCGTGAACGTCTATCCGTGGGAGATCGAGCAGGTTCTGCTGCGCCACCCGGCCGTGGCCGAGGCCGCCGTGATCGGCGTGCCGGACGCGGATTTCGGCGAGGTGGCGCGCGCCGTGGTGCGCGCCGCCGTGCCCGTCACGCCGACGCTGGAGGAGGCGCTGGTGGCGCATTGCCGCGCCCATCTGGCGGGGCCGAAGGTGCCGCGGCGCATCGATTTCGCCGAGGAACTGCCGCGCAGCGAGACCGGCAAGCTGCTGCGCCGCGTGCTGAAGGAGCGCTACCGCGACGGCGCCGCGCTCTCCGTTGCCTGAGAACACCCACAAGGAGACTGGCATGGCCCTGCCCGCCGGGCGACCGCGCCCCGAGCCCACGCCCGAGACGCAACATTTCTGGGATGGCACCAAGGCCGGCGAGCTGCGCCTGCAACGCTGCCAGGCCTGCGAGAAGGCCTACTTTCCGCCGCGCCCCTTCTGCCCCGGCTGCGGCGCGCGGGAAGTCTCGGTCTTCGCCGCCAGCGGACGTGCCACGCTGCACAGCTACGTCATCCATCACCGCAAGGTGCCGGGCTTCGAGCCGCCCTATGCCATCGCCGTGGTGGAGCTGGAGGAGGGGCCGCGCATGATGACCAACATCGTCGATTGCCCGCAGACGCCCGAGGCGCTGCAACTGGACATGAAGCTGGAAGTGGCCTTCACGCCGATGGATGACGAGATCACCCTGCCGCTGTTCCGGCCGGCGCAAGGAACACCGGCGGGAGAGCGGGCATGAGCATCGCTCCTGGTTCGATCGCGATCGTCGGCGCCGCCGAGAGCACGCGCATCGGCAGCGTGCCGGAGATGTCGCAGATCATGCTGCACGCCGACGCGGCGCTGAACGCCCTGGCCGATGCCGGGCTGAAGCCCTCCGACATCGACGGCGTGGCCTGCACCGGCGCGATGATGACGCAGCAGGTGGCGCACTACCTCGGCATCACGCCGAAATGGGTGGACGGCACCAGCGTCGGCGGCTGCTCCTTCATGCTGCATGTGCGCCACGCCGCCGCCGCCATCCATGCCGGCTACTGCAACACCGTGCTGATCACGCATGGGGAGAGCGGCAAGTCCCGCATCAACGCCACGCCCCGCCCGCCGGAGCCGCAGAGCCTGAACGGGCAGTTCGAGGCGCCCTACGGCCCCTTCGGCCCGCCGACGCTCTTCCCCATCCCCGTGCTGCGCTACATGAAGACCTATGGCGTGACGCATGAGCAGCTCGCCATGGTGGCCGTGGTGCAGCGGGAATGGGCGTCGCGCAACCCGCGCGCCGCGCAGCGCGACCCGATCACGGTCGAGGACGTGCTGGGCAGCCGGATGATCGCCTATCCGTTCCGGCTGCTGCAATGCTGCCTGGTGACGGATGGCGGCGGCGCCCTCATCCTCACCCGCGCCGACCGCGCGAAGGACTTCCCGCAGCGGCCCGCCTACATCCTCGGCTCGGGCGAAAGCGTGGAGACCAACATGATCAGCCAGATGGAGGATTTCACCAGCTCGCGCGCCTTCCGCGTTGCCGGCCCCGAGGCGTTCCGCAGCGCGGGCATCACGCATGCGGATGTCGACCACCTGATGATCTACGACGCCTTCGCCCATCTGCCGCTCTACGGGCTGGAGGATCTGGGCTTCGTCGGCCGCGGCGAGGCGGGGGCCTTCATCGAGGCGCGCCACACCGCGCCGGGCGGCAAGCTGCCGATGAACACCAATGGCGGCGGCCTCTCCTACACCCACACCGGCATGTACGGCATGTTCGCGCTGCAGGAGAGCGTGCGCCAGGTGCGCGGTACCGCGCCGGCGCAGGTGGAGGGCGTGAACATCTCGGTCTGCCATGGGGTCGGCGGCATGTTCTCGGCCAGCGGCACCATCGTGCTGGGGCGGGAGCGGCCATGACGCCCGCGGAGGCGCTGGCCTCCCGCCGCAGCGTGCGGGGCTTCCTGCCCCGCCCGGTGCCGCGCGAGACGGTAGAGCGCATCCTGACGCTTGCCGCGCGCGCGCCGAGCGGCAGCAACATCCAGCCCTGGAAGCTGCATGTGCTGGCGGGCGCCACCCTCGCCCGCGTCACCGCCGCGCTGCGCGCCGCGCACGAGGCGGAGGAGCCGAGCCGGCGGGACTATGAATACTACCCGACGAAGTGGCGCTCCCCCTATGTGGAGCGCCGCCGTCAGCTCGGCTGGCAGCTCTACGGCCTGACCGGCGTGCAGAAAGGCGACCGCGCCGCCGGCAAGCGGCAGGAGGGGCGCAACTACGACTTCTTCGGCGCGCCGGTGGGCCTCGTCTTCACCATCGACGACGATCTGGAGAAGGGGAGCTGGCTGGATTACGGCATGTTCCTGCAATCCATCATGGTGGCGGCGCGGGGGGAGGGGCTGGACACCTGCCCGCAGGCCGCCATCGCCAACTACCCCGACATCCTGCGGCGCGAGCTGGGCATCCCGGCGAGCGAGGTTGTGCTCTGCGGCATGGCGCTGGGCTGGGCGGACCCGGAGGAGCCGGCCAACCGCCTCGCCTCGGAGCGCGAGAAGCTGGCCGCCTTCACCACCTTCCACGACCCCGGCTGAGGCTTCAGCCGGTGGCCCGCGCCAGGCGCCCGCCCGTGGCGTTGTGGCGCGTGGCCAGCCACAGCAGCCAGCCGATGACGGTGATGTTCAGCAGGTTCCAGGCCAGCCCGTGCACGAAGGCGGCGTGGTAACCGCCGCTCCAGTCGAAGATGCGGCCCGCCAGCCAGCCGCCCAGCGCCATGCCGAGCAGCGTCGCCATCAGCGTCTTGCCGACGCGCTCGCCCGCCTCGGCGGCGGGGAAGTGCTCGCGCACCACGATGGCGTAGCTCGGCACCAGCCCGCCCTGGAACAGGCCGAACAGCGCCGAGATGACGTAGAGCGAGAGCAGCCCGTCGAACAGCGCGTAGAGCACCAGCGCCACCCCCTGCAGCACCGAGCCCAGCAGCAGCGTGCGCAGGCCGCCGATGCGGTCCGCCACCCAGCCGGAGACGACCCTGCTGACGATGCCGCAGGCCAGCATCAGCGCCAGCATCTGCGTGCCCCGCGCCACGCCGTAGCCGAGGTCGCCGCAATAGGCGACGATATGCACCTGCGGCGTGGCCATGGCGACGCAGCAGGCGATGCCCGCCACCCAAAGCGACAGCTGCAACGCCGCCGGCGAGAGCGGCAGCGTGCCGCCGGTGGGCCGGGCCACCGGCATGGCCGCGGGCGGGGGCGCCGTGCCGGCAGCGGGGCGCACCGCCGGCCGCCGCAGCGTCCAGGCCAGCGGCACCAGCACCACGATGCAGGTGAGGCCGATGGCCAGATGCGCCGCGCGCCAGCCCTGCGCCGCCATCATCTGCTGCATCACCGGCGGCCAGAAGGCGCCGGCCAGGTAGTTGCCGGCGGCGCAGACGGCGATGGCGGTGGCCCGGTGCCGCCGGAACCAGTGCGAGACCTCCGCCATCAGCGGCCCGAAGCCGATCGAGCTGGCGGCGCCGATCAGCAGCCCCTGCGCGAGTGCGAACTGCCAGAGGTTCTGCGCCGCCGCCGCGCCGGCATAGCCCAGCCCGAGCGCGATTCCGGCCACCGCCAGCGGCCGCGCCAGGCCGAACCGGTCCACGGCGCGGCCGAAGGCCACGCCGCCAAGCGCGAAGCCCACCATGGTGAGAGTGTAGGGAAGAGAGGCGGCGGCGCGGGAGATGCCGAATTCGGCCTCCACCGCCGGCAGCGCCACCACCACCGACCACATACCGACGCCGCCCACCGTGGCCGCCAGCGTGGCCAGCGCCAGCCGCAGCCAGGAGAGGCGGGAATCCGCCGTGATGTGAACCATTCGCTTCTCGCCCCGCATTGCCCCCGCAGCCTCGGGGCGGGGCGGGCCAGCGTCAATCCCGGCTTGCCTTCCCCGGCAGCATGCCGGCCAGGCTGGAGGCGGCGCCATCCCCTTCCTCCCCGGGCGGGCGGCTGCCCAGCACGCTCAGCGTGCCATCGGTCTCCAGCACCACGGCCAGGGCCTGCTCCGGGCCCGGCACGCCCGCGGCGCGCAGGGCGGAGAGCACCTCGTCGCGCGTCACGCGCTGGGCGCGCAGGGCGGCATCGAGGAAGCGGCCCTTGTGCAGCAGGAGGCTCGGCTCGGATTTCACCAGCGCATCGAAGCGGGTGGAGCGCACCGAGAGCCAGGCCACGGCATATTGCAGCCCGGCCAGCAATGCGAAGGCGAGCACCCCCTCGGCCAGGGCCACTGAGTTGTTGAGCAGCACGGTGGCCAGGGTGGAGCCGAGCGCCACGGTGACGATCAGGTCGAAGGCGTTGAGCTTGGCCAGGGTCCGCTTGCCGGAGAGGCGCAGCAGGAACACCAGCGCGGCATAGGCCAGGGTGCCCACCACCAGCACCCGCAGCAGCCCGAACCAGGACTCGAAGAACATGCACGGCCTTTCATGAGGAAGGGCGGAGGGATGGCACCCTCCGCCCCGGCATTAACTTTCGGCTCGCGGCGGGCTCAGCCGCCCCGGCTCTGCTGCCAGAACCTGTCGATCTCCTGGCGCCGCTGCTGGCCCGCCCCGCCATCGGCGAAGCTGTCCGGATCGACGGACGGCGCCTTCTCCAGCTGCGCCTCGCTCATCGGCAGCACGAAGGAATCCATCTGCGGCGTGGCGCGCAGCCGTGCCCAGGGCACCGCCACATAGTCCTCCCCAAGGCCGAGGAAGCCACCGCGCGAGAGGATCACATAGCCGATCTCGCCCGTGCCGGGGTTGAGGACGACATCCTCGACGCTGCCCAGGCTCTCGTCCTGCGGGTTGCGGACATCGGTGCCGGTGATGGTATCGGCGCGGAAGTTCCGCCGCATCTCCGTCACGGGCTGGGCTGCGGCCAGCTGCTGTTGGCGGTAGGAGACCATCTGCCCAGGCTCGACGCCCGCCTCGCGGAGCTGGCCGGCATATTCGCCGTAGACGCTGCGCACCTGGCCCAGCACGGTCTGGCAGGCCTGCTCCTCGCCACGCTGCGCCAGCACGGCGGCGGCACGGTAGAGCGTGCCCAGCTCCTGCGCCGGCGGGGTGTTCCAGTTGAGGCCGCCCCAGGGGGCGGTGCCGCCGCTGGCCATGGCGGCGCGGTTGGCGCTGCCATCCGCCGCGCCTGCCGTGCCGCGCGCGGCCGGGCTGCCGGTGCCGGGGTTGGCGCCGCCGGCCGCCGGCATGCCGCCCTGGCGGGCCGCCTGCATGTCGGAGGGCGCGCCGCGCGAGCCATCCACCCGCAAGGCAGCCGTGTTGTTCCAGCCATAGCCCTGGCGATAGCCGGTCAGCCAGTAGCCTTCCTTCTCCACCCTGTCGCGGAAGGCGGTAAGGTCCTGCCGGCATTGCTGTGCCATCTGGCGGCCCTGCATCGCCTGGTCCTGGCCTGCCTTGCCCTGGACCGGCTTGCCCTGGACTGGGTTGCCCTGGCTCGTCTTGCCCTGGGCGCTCTGTCCCGACGAAGCCTGGCTCTGGCCGGTCTTCTCGCCAGCGGAGCTGGCGGGCTGGGCGCTGGCCAGCCAGGGGGCCAAGCAGGCCACCGCCAGAACGGAACCGGACAGCAGAGTTTTCGTGGCCATGTGCGTCTCCCTTGTGCGTGTCGCTGCACCCTCGGGTGCGGGGGAGGCGTCCGCGGTCGCGTCCACCTGAGCGGGAGACAACCGGGTGAGGCGTACCGGGTTCGGAAATTGGGGCCAAAAAAAGGCAGAAGCGCCCTATTTTGCCCAAATCAGGCCCAGCCGCTTCTCAGAAGCCCAGCAGCGGCGCCACCATGCGGGAGAGATGCGCGATGCGGGGGCCGAGCTCCTTTTCCAGCCGCGCCTGGTCCAGCATGTAGCCGGGCGCGCCGATGTTCATGGCCATGATGGTGGTGCCGTCCAGCGAGACCAGCGGCGCGCCGGCGGTGCGCACATCCGGCTGCCACTCGCCATCGACGATGCAGAAGCCGCGCGCCTGCACCTGGGCGATGCCGTCCAGCACGCGCGGCTTCAGCTCGGCCCAGGCGGCGCCATAGCGGCGGGCGAGGCGCTCCAGCAGGTAGTCCCGCTCCGTCTCGCCCAGCGCCGCCAGGAAGGCGCGGCCCAGCGCGCTGCGTGCCATCTCCACCCGGCTGCCGATGCCGAGCCGCAGCGTGGCCAGCGCGCTGGAGGCGGTGTTCTCCACATAGATCATCGAGAGCCGGTCGCGGCTGGCGAGGCCGACGGCGGTGCCGGTCTCCTGCGCCAGCTGCCGCATGTGGTCATGCGCCGCCTGCCGCACGCGCAGATTGGCCAGCACCGGATAGCCCAGCGCCAGCAGCGCCGGCGCCGGCTCGTAGCGCCCCTGCTTGTGCAGCACGCGCAGGTAGCCAAGCTCGGCCAGGGTATAGGTGAGGCGTGAGACGGTGGGCTTGGGCAGCCCGGTGAGCGCCGCGATCTCCCCCACGCCCAATGGGCCGCGCCCCGGCTCGAAGGCGCGCAGCACTTCCATGCCGCGCGCCAGCGCCCAGACGAAGCGGCGGTCGCTGGCATAGTCGGCGCTGACATCCTCCTGGTCATAGACCAGCCGCACGGCGGAACGGGAGGCGGCCAGGACGGCCGGCGCCTTGGCAGCGGGCGCCTTGGCAGCGGGCGCCTTGGTGGCGGGTGCCTCGGCAGAGGGCGCCCCGGCCGGGGCGGGGCTCCGCCGGGGGCGGCTGGCGGAAGGCTTGGGCGGCACGCGGGTCACTCCTCGGCTCGGGCGGCCGTTCTTCCATAGCACGGCCCTGCCTCTGCAACATGGCGTCAACGTTTCGCTTGGCAAGACGGATGCGTCGCCCTACGGTCCCCGGCAACGAAAACGCGGCGGCGGCTGGGGATCTGCGCGGTCCCGCCCCCGCCTTGCGGAGGAGACCGATCCATGCCCCTTCCCGCCGCCTTCGAGGGCCGCCTGGCCCTGCCGGCCGTGGCCGCGCCGATGTTCCTGGTCTCCGGCCCGGACATGGTGGTGGAGACCTGCCGCGCCGGCGTCGTCGGCACCTTCCCCTCGCTGAACCAGCGCAGCAACGAGGGATACGCCGCCTGGCTGGAGGAGATCGGGGAGCGGCTGGCGCAGGCGCCGGGTGCTGCGCCTTATGGCGTCAACCTCATCGTCCACCGCAGCAACAAGCGGCTGGAGGCGGATCTCCGGACCACCGTGGCGCACAAGGTGCCGCTGGTCATCACCTCGCTCGGCGCGGTGGCCGAGGTGGTGCGGGCGGTGCACGGCTATGGCGGGCTGGTGTTCCACGACGTCATCAACACCCGCCACGCCGAGAAGGCGATCGAGGCGGGGGTGGACGGGCTGATCGCCGTCTGCAACGGCGCCGGCGGCCATGCCGGCACGCTGAACCCCTTCGCCTTCCTGTCCGAGTTGCGCGGCATGTTCGACGGCACGCTGCTGCTGGGGGGTGCCATCAACACGGGGCGGCAGGTGGCGGCGGCGCGGCTGATGGGGGCGGACCTCGCCTATATCGGCACCCGCTTCGTGGCCACGCAGGAGAGCATGGCGCCGGCCGAGTACCGCCGCATGATCCTCGAGGCGCGGGCGAAGGACATCCTCTACACCGCCGCCATCAGCGGGGTGAAGGCGAACTTCCTGCGCGCCAGCATCGCCGCCGCCGGGCTGGACCCGGATGCGCTGGACGAGGCCACGCCGCTCAACGTCTCCGACCATGAGAGCCGGCCCTGGAAGAACATCTGGTCGGCCGGCCACGGTGTCGGCGGCATCGAGGACGTGCCCGGCGTCGCCGCCCTCTGCCAGCGCCTGGCCGCCGAGTACCGCGCCGTGGCCCCGGCCGGGTTCGCCATGGCCGCCGAGTAAAAGCCCCCGTCCCGGGCCGGACGGGGCCGCGCAAGAGCCCCGCCGCCCCTCCGCCGTTCCAGGGAGGAACATCCATGCCCATCGCTCCGCCCACCCTGCCGCGCCGTGCCCTGCCGGGCCTGGCGGCGGGGCTCGCCCTGCCGCGCCTGGCCCGCGCCGAGGCCGGCTTCCCGAGCCGCGCTGTCAGCATCCTGGTGCCCTTCACCGCCGGCGGCACCACCGATCAGCAGATGCGCGCCCTGGCCGAGGGCGCCGCGCGCCGGCTGGGGCAGCCGGTGATCATCGAGAACCGCCCGGGCGGCGGCGGCACGCTGGGCGTCGCCGCCACGGCCAAGGCACGGCCGGATGGCCATACCCTGGCGCAGATGATCACCCCCGCCATGCGGCTGGCCATGCTGCAGCCCATGTCCTACGACGTGCTGCGGGATTTCTCGCCGGTCATCCACCTCACCGGCTATTTCTTCGGCCTCGCCGTGCGCGCCGACGCGCCCTGGGAGAGCTGGCGGGACTTCGTCCGGGCGGCGCGGTCGAGGCCGGGGCAGCTCAGCGTCGGCAACAGCGGCGCCAATGGCACGCTGCATCTGGGCATGCTGGAGCTGGGGCTGCGCGAGGATGTGCAGTTCAACCACGTGCCTTTCCGCGGCGAGGCGGACACCATCCCGGCGCTGCTCGGCGGGCATGTCGATGCCGTGGCGAACAGCGCCGGCCTCGGCGAGCTGGTGGACAATGGCAAGGCACGCTGGCTGAACGTCTGGACCGCGCAGCGCTCCCGCCGCTGGCCGGATGTGCCGACGCTGGTGGAGCTGGGCTATGACGGCATGGTCATCACCTCGCCCTACGGGCTGGTGGGGCCGGCGGGGATGCAGCCGGCGGTGGTCGGCCGGCTGCACGACGCCTTCCGCGCGGCGATGGACGACCCTGCGCACCGCGCCGTGCTGCAGAAGGCGGACATGGTGGCGGAGTATCTGGGGCCGGACGAGTATGCCGCCGCCCTGCGCGCCCAGGTGGAGCGCGAGCGCGCCCTGCTGCGCCGCCTGAAGCTGCTCGCCGCGTGAGCGGGGCGGGTGAGGGGGGGCCGCTGGCCGGCCTCCGCGTGGTGGAGATGGCGGGCATCGGCCCCGCGCCGCTGGCGGCGATGCTGCTGGCCGGGCTCGGCGCCGAGGTGGTGCGGCTGGACCGCCCCGCCGCCCCCGGCCGCGCCATGCCGATGGCGGCGCGGCACGATGTGGTGGGGCGCGGCCGCCGCGCCGTGGCGCTGGACCTGAAATCCCCGGGCGGGGTGGCGCAGGCGCTGGAGCTCGCCGCCGCGGCCGATGTGCTGATCGAGGGCTTCCGCCCCGGCGTGATGGAGCGTCTGGGGCTGGGGCCGGCGCCCTGCCTCGCCCGCAACCCGCGCCTCGTCTACGGGCGGATGACGGGCTGGGGGCAGGAGGGGCCGCTGGCACAGAGCGCCGGGCACGACATCAACTATCTCGGCCTCACCGGCGTGCTGCACGCCATCGGCCGCGCGGGAGAGCGCCCGGTGCCGCCGCTCAACATGGTGGCGGACTATGGCGGCGGCACGATGATGCTGCTCTTCGGCCTGCTCGCGGCGTTGTGGGAGAGGGAGCGCTCGGGCCGTGGCCAAGTGGTCGATGCCGCGATGACCGACGGCGTGGCGGCGCTCTCCGCCTTCTTCCACGGGCTCCGCGCCGCCGGCCACTGGTCGCTGGAGCGCGGGGCCAACCTGCTCGATGGCGGCGCCCCCTTCTACGACACCTACGAGACGGCGGATGGCCGCTTCCTGGCGGTTGGCTGCCTGGAGCCCGCCTTCTTCGCCGAGATGGCGCGGCGCCTCGGGCTCGATGCGCGCTTCATCGCCGGCCAGCGCGACCGCGCCCTCTGGCCGGAGATGCGCGCCGAGATGGCCCGCCTCTTCCGCACCCGCGGCCGCGACGATTGGGAGGCCGCCTTCGCCGGCAGCGATGCCTGCGTGACGCCGGTGCTGGACTGGGACGAGGCGCCCGCGCACCCGCACAACGCGGCGCGCGGCAGCTTCATCGAGGCGGATGGCGTCGCCGCCCCGGCCCCGGCGCCGCGCTTCTCCCGCACCCCCGGCGCCCCCCCGGCGGAGACGGCGCCCGCCACGGTGGCCGATGTGCTGCGCGGCTGGGGCGCGGGGAGGGGCGGCCTCAGCCGCGGCGCAGCCGGCGCATGAGCTGCTCCGCCTGCCGCTGCGCCACCTCGGAGACCAGGCCAGCGAAGACCTGCGCCGTCTCCGAGCGGGCCTGCCAGGCCGGGTAGAACAGCCCGTAGGGCAGCGGCACGGCCGGCAGGAAGCGCCGCATGACGAGCTGCGGCGCGGCCGCCGAGAGCGCCACGAAGGGGTCGGCCAGCGCCAGGCCGAGGCCCTGCGCCGCCATCTGGCACACCACCACGCCATTGGCGGCCTCGAAGCGGTAGCGCGGCATCAGGCCCGCCTGCCGGCAATGCTGCTCCAGCCGCTGCCGCAGCAGCGAGCGCGCATGGGTGGCGATGAGGTCGTGCTCCACCAGGGCCGGCAACTCCACCTGCCGGCGCGCGGCGAGGGGGTGGTCGCGCCGCATCACCACCACCGCCTCCACCTCGCAGAGCGGCTCCACCCGCAGGCCGGGGTGCTGCAGGGGCGGCACCGTCACGCCCAGGTCGAAATGCTCCTGGCCCACCACCGCCTCGGCATCCAGCCGCACGCGGGTGTCGATGCTGGCGGTGAAGTCCGGCGCGCGGCGGGCCATCTCGGCCAGCGCCTCGCCGAGCAGGGCATTGGCCATCTGCGGCGCGGTGAGGATGCGCAGGTGGCTGTCCCGCTGCCCGCCGCGGATCTGCCCCGCGAGCTGCGCCAGCCCGTCATGCCCGGCCAGCACACGCTCCGCCTGCTGGTAGAAGCGCCGCCCCTCCGGCGTCAGGGAGAGGCGCTGCCGCTCCCGCGTGAACAGGGCGAAGCCGAGGGACTGCTCCAGCCCCGCCAGCAGCCGCCCCACCTGCGGCTGGGTGCGCCCGAGCCGCGCCGCCGCCTGGCTGACCGAGCCGCATTCGACGAAGGCCCGCAGCGCCTCCAGCGCGCTGATCTTGAGCATGCGGCCTCCTCGACCTGTGCGGAAAGCGCATGATCTGCACCGGATAATGCATTTGACGCAAGGACGGCCCTGGCCGAACCCTGACGGAATGATGACAGATGCCGCCCCCCGTACCGGCCGCCCAGGAGGCCCGAAGCGCCATGTCTGACCGCGACGAGAGCGGCACCGCCTGGCGCCTCGCCCCCGCGGACTACGCCGCCCGCCGCGAGGCGCCCTTCGCCCTGCCGGCGGCGCCCGCCTCCCGCTACCTGGCCATGCGCGACGGCTGCCGCATCGCCATCGATGTCTGGCGGCCGGAGGGGGCAGAGGGCCCCGTGCCCGCCATCCTGATCCTGACGCCCTATTACCGCCGCTTCCGGCTGCGCGAGGGCGGCAGCGGCGACGCCATCCCCAATGCCGGCAAGTTCGTCCGCCACTTGGTGCCGCGCGGCTACGCGGTGGTGGTGGTGGATGTGCGCGGCACCGGCGCCAGCTTCGGCACGCGCGACAGCTTCCGCTCCCCGCGCGAGCGCGAGGACAGCCGCGAGATCGCCGATTGGATCGTGGCGCAGCCCTGGTCTGACGGGCAGATCGGCGCCACGGGCATCTCCTACCCCGGCGCGGCCTCGGACTTCCTGGCCAGCACGGGGCACCCGGCGGTCAAGGCCATCGCGCCGCTCTTCGCCGTGTGGGACACCTACGCGGATAACTACTACCCCGGCGGCATCCTGCTGAAGCAGCTCGCCAAGAGCTATGACGACCTGATGGTCGCCATGGACCACGACCGGCGCGACCTGCTGCGCAACTACGTCTACTACGCCAACCCCGACCTCGCCGGCCCGCACCCGGTGGACGAGGACGCCGACGGCACGCTGCTGGCCGAGGCGTTGCGCGAGCATCTCGGCAATTTCCGCCAGCCGGACTTCATGGGCGAGTTCCGCTTCCGCGAGGAGCCGCTGCCCTACGACGCCTCCTTCAGCTCCGCCTCCTTCAGCCCCTATTCGGTGCGCGGCGGCATCCGGCCGGATGTGGCGGTGCTGGCCGTCTCCGGCTGGATGGATGGCGCGGGCTACGCCAACGGCGCCATCTCCCGCTACCTGACGCTGCGCGACAACCCGGTGCACCTTATCGTCGGCCCCTGGGACCATGGCGCGCGCTGCCATGTCTCGCCCTGGCGCCGGGCGCAGACGCCGGATTTCGACCTGCTCGGCGCCCTGCTGCGATTCTTTGACCACTACCTGCTGCGCCGGCCCACGGGGCTGGAGCAGGAGGCGCCCATCCACTACTTCGCGATTCATGCCGAGGCCTGGCGCAGCGCCGAGGCCTGGCCGCCCGTGCCGGAGACGCGGCGCCTCCATCTCGCGGAGGGGAACGCCCTGTCCGAGTCCACCGGCGCGGCGGGGGCCGACACCACCATGGCGGATTTCGCCTGGGGCAGCGGGCCGGGCACGCGCTACGAGCGCATCGCCGGCATCAACAGCACCACCTACCACGCCGACTGGCCGGAGCGGGAAGCCGCGCTGCCGGGCTGGACCTCGGCGCCGCTGCCGCAGGCGATGGAACTGGCCGGGCACGGCCTGGCCGATCTCTGGCTGGAGAGCAGCGAGCCGGATGCCGCGCTCTTCGTCTATCTCTCCGAGGTGGAGGCGGACGGCACGGTGCGCTACGTCACCGAGGGGCTGCTGCGCGCCCTGCACCGCAAGGAGAGCCCGGCGCCGGAGAACTACCGCACCACCTGGCCCTTCCGCAGCTTCCGGCGGGAGGATGCGGCGCCGCTGGTGCCGGGGCGGGCGGAGCGCATCCGCATTCCGCTGCTGCCCGTGGCCTGGGTGTTCCGGGCCGGCAGCCGCCTCCGCCTCTCCCTCTCCGGCGCCGATGCCGACCACGCGGTGCAGGTGCCGCATGGCCGCCCGCCGCGCCTGACCCTGCTGCGCGGCGGCGACCGCGCCTCCACCCTGGAGCTGCCGCTCCGCCCCTACACCGCTGCCCTGGAGTTGCCCCATGCGACGTCGTGACCTTATTGCCGCCGCAGGTGCCCTTGGCGGCGCCCTCGCCACCACCGGCTGGGGCGCGCTGGCGCCCCGCCCCGCGCACGCCCAGGGTCCCGCCCAGGGCACCGCCCTGCGCATCGGCCTCGGCGGCGCCTTCACCACCATCGATCCGCATTTCTACCACGCCGTGCCGAACCACACGGTCGCGATGCACATGTTCGAGCGGCTGATCAACCGCGCGCCGGATGGCCGGCTGATCCCCGGCCTCGCCACCGAATGGAAGCCGCTCTCGGACACGCTGTGGGAATTCAGGCTGCGCCCCGGCGTGAAGTTCCACGATGGCGGCGACTTCACGGCGGACGACGTGGTCTTCACCTTCGAGCGCGCCCGGGACGTGCCGAACAGCCCGGGCGGCTTCGGCGGCTTCCTGCGCGCGGTGGAGCGGGTGGAGGTGATCGACCCGCTGACCATCCGCCTGCACACCCCCGTGCCGGCGCCCGACCTCGGGCCGAACCTCACCTATGTCGGCATCGTCTCGCGCCGGGTGGGGGAGGGGGCCAGCACGGCCGACTACAATTCCGGCAAGGCGGCCATCGGCACCGGCCCCTACCGCTTCGCCGGCTACACGCCGGGCAACCGGGTGGAGCTGGCGCGCCATGATGCCTGGTGGGGCGGCCGCCCGGCCTGGGAGAGCGTCTCGCTGCGGCTGCTGAGCAACCCGGCCGGCCGCACCGCCGCGCTGCTCTCGGGCGATGTGGACCTGGTCGACACCCCCTCGGTCAGCGACCTGCCGCGGCTGCGCGAGGATGAACGCGTCTCGGTCAAGGCCATCCCCGGCATCCGGCTGATCTACCTGGTGCCGGACCTCTCGCGCGAGGGGGAGAGCCCCTTCGTCACCGACGCCCAGGGCACGCCCCTGCCGCGCAACCCCTTCCGCGACCGGCGGGTGCGCGAGGCGCTCTCCCTCGCCCTGCACCGCGAGGCGCTGGGCGACCGGGTGATGCTCGGCACCGGCACGCCCACCAACCAGTGGATGCCGCCCGGCGGCTATTCCTACGCCCCGAAGGTGGTGCCGCCGCAGCCCGACCCGGCCCGCGCCCGCCGCCTGCTGGCCGAGGCCGGCCTGCCGGAAGGATTCCGCCTGACCCTGCACACGCCGAACGACCGCTACCCCAACGATGCCCGCCTGGCCCAGGCCGTGGCGCAGATGTGGACGCGCATCGGCGTGCAGACCACGGTGGAGGCGATGCCCTGGAGCACCTATGCCGCGCGCGGCGGCCGGCAGGAATTCTCCATGGGGCTGTGGGGCTGGGGCAGCGCCACCTTCGAGGGCGGCTACATGCTGAGCCAGTGCTTCGCCACCAACAGCAAGGAGCGCAGCCTCGGCCTCTACAATTACGGCCGCTACAGCGACCCGGCGCTGGATGCCGCCATCGCCCGCGCCGTCTCCACCGTGGACGAGGCAGAGCGCGAGCGGCTGCTGGTCGCGGCCACGGAGCAGGCCATGGCCGAGACGCCCATCATCCCGCTGCTGATGCTGCAGAACCTCTGGGCGGTACGGCAGGGCATCGCCTTCCAGCCGCGCTCGGACGAGCGGACCCTGGCCATGGACGCCACCCCCGCATGACCGCCGCGCGCCCCGATCCCTGGCCCGCCCTGGCGCGCCTCGCCCTGGCCCAGGCCGAGCCGGGACAGCCCGCCGCCCTGTTCCAGGCGCTGGAGCAGGCGCTGGCCGAGGCGGTGGGCCACCGCCTCTGCACCATCCAGATCCACTATCCGGATGGCGAGGCGGAGCGCGTCTGGTCCAACCACCCGGAGCACTACCCGGTGGGCGGGCGCAAGCGCGCCTCCCAGGCGCCGCGGATGCGGGAGCTGATGGAGCATGGCCGCCCCATCCTGATCCGCGCGGCGGAGGAGCTGCGCCGCTCCTACCCCGACCATGCCGGCGCCTCGGCGCTGGGCTGCGGCAGCGCCATGAACACGCCGGTGCGCTGGCAGGGCCGCACCCTGGGGCAGGTGAACCTGATGCACGCCGAGGGCTGGTACACCGAGGCCGACCTGCCGCTGGTGCGCGCCTTCGCGCAGTTCGCCGTGCCTGCCTTCCTGCTTCTCGCCGCCGCCGGGGGAACCGCCGCATGACCACCCTGCCCACCCGCCGCGCCCTGCTCGGCGC
>NZ_JBHSCH010000042.1:0-41791 GCF_042651065.1 Teichococcus aestuarii | reverse complement strand
CGCCGGCCGGCCTCGGCCCGCAGCAGCTCCAGCACGCGGCGCGGCAGCGCCTCCGCGGCGCCCCCCACCAGGATGCGGCCGCCGCGCAGCTCGGCCGGGCCGGCGGGGTGGCCGGGGCGGTGCAGGATGGGGTGCGGCACATCGCCCAGCGGCACCAGCGCGCCTGGCCCGAGCGGCCGGCGCGGCGCCACCGCCGCCACCTCCCGCGCCACCCATTCAGCGAGCCGCCGCAGCAGCGCCAGCCCCGCCCGGCGGCCCGCCTGCGGCGGCAGGACAACGACCACCACCCCCGCCACCGGGTCGATGCGCAGCGAGACATGCCGGGCGCGCGCCAGCGGGCGCCAGCGCACCGGGCAGGCCAGGGCGGGCGAGGCCGCGCCGGCGCGCAGCCGCACCGCCTCCGGCCAGCCGGCCGGATGGCGGGGCAGGAGGCTCAGGCCGCGGCGGCGCGCTGGATGGCCGCCTCGAGATCGCGCATGCCGTAGGGCTTGGTGAGGAACAGCGCGCCCGAAAGCCCCGCCGCCGCCTGCTGCCCGCCATAGCCGGAGGCGAAGACGATGCGCAGCCCCGGCCAGCGCGCCAGCGCCTGCCGCGCCAGATCCGGGCCGGAAAGGCCCGGCAGGCCGATATCGGTCAGCAGCACGTCGAAGCCCTCTCTTTCCAGCACCCGCAGGGCGGCGCGGCCGTCCCGCACGCCCACCGCCTGGAAGCCGAGGGCGGAGAGCATGTCCTCGGTGTCCATCAGGATCAGCGGGTCGTCCTCCACCAGCAGCACGCGGATGGCGCCGGCCGGGGCGGTCTCGGCCGGGGAGCGGTAGGCGGGCACGGGAACGCGCGGCGAGGCGGCGGCGGCCAGGGCCTGCCGGCGGTTGTTGAGGGTGTGGCGGATCTTGCGCGCCAGATCCTCGCGCCGGTAGGGCTTGGAGAGCAGGCTGACGCCCGGGTCGAGCCGCCCGCCATGGACGATGGCGTTCTCGGTGTAGCCCGAGGTGAACAGCACGGCCGCGTGCGGCAGCATGACCTGCACCTGCCGCGCCAGGTCGGGCGCGCGCACCGGCCCCGGCATCACCACATCGGTGAAGAGCAGGTCGATGGAGACGCCGCTGCGCGCCAGGGTGAGCGCGCTCTGCCCGTCCGAGGCCCGCAGCACGGTGTAGCCGAGGTCGTTCAGCATATCGACGACGGTCGCCTGCACCACCGGGTCGTCCTCCACCACCAGGATGGTCTCGCTGCCCCCCTCCACCGGCGACAGGGTGAGCGGCGGCAGCACCTCCTCCGCCTCGCGGCTGCGCGGCAGGTAGATGCGCACCGTGGTGCCCTGGCCCAGCTCGGAATAGATCTTGATGTGGCCCTGGCTCTGCTTGACGAAGCCATAGACCATGGAGAGGCCGAGGCCGGTACCGCGCCCTTCCCGCTTGGTGGTGAAGAAGGGCTCGAACACCTTTTCCAGCAGCTCGGGCGGAATGCCGGCGCCGGTGTCGGAGACGGCGAGCATGACGTACTGGCCCGCCTTCACCTCCTCATGCTGCAGGGCGTAGAAATCGTCCAGCATGGCGTTGCCGGCCTCGATGGTCAGGCGCCCCGTGCCGTCCATCGCATCGCGCGCGTTCACCGCCAGGTTCAGCAGGGCGTTCTGCACCTGGTCCGGATCGGCCAGGGTGTTCCACAGCCCGCCGGCGATGACGGTCTCCAGCTCGATCGCCTCGCCCAGGGCGCGGCGCAGCAGGTCGTCCATCTCGCGCACCAGCCGGCCCAGGTTGACCGGGCGGGGCTCCAGCGGCTGGCGGCGGGCGAAGGCGAGAAGCTGCGAGGACAGCTTGGCGCCACGGTCCACCGCGCCCAGCGCCGCATCCAGCCGGCGCAGGTCGCCGGCGGAAAGCTGGGCCCGTTGCAGCATCTGCAGGTTGCCGCTGAGGATCTGCAGCAGGTTGTTGAAGTCGTGCGCCACGCCGCCGGTGAGCTGGCCGATGGCCTCCATCTTCTGGCTCTGGCGCAGCGCGGCCTCGGTGCGGCGGCGCTCGGCCTCGCTCTCCTCCAGCGCGCGGGTGCGCACGCGCACCATCTCCTCGAGCTGGTTCTTGTAGAGTTCCAGCTCGTCCGCGACGCGCTTCTGCTCGGTGATGTCGTAGCCCAGCACGAAGATGCCGGACACCTGGCCGTCACTGTCGAGGATCGGCTGGAAGACGAAGTCGAGGAAGCGCTCGACGATCTCGGCGCCGCCGAGCTGGCGCAGGGAGGCGGGCATGGAACGGCCGTTGAAGGCGCGGCCGGTGGCGTAGACCTCGTCGAGTATCCCGAAGAAGGGCTGCCCGCTCAGTTCCGGCAGGGCATGGCGCACCGGCTTGCCGAGGATGTCGTCATGCCCGACCAGGCTGAGATAGGCCTCGTTGGCGATCTCGAAGGTATGGTCCGGCCCGCGCAGGAAGGCGGCGAAGGCGGGGGCCTGCTCGACGAGGCGGCGCAGCTGCGTCCGCTCGGCATCCAGCGCCCAGTTCGCCGCCTGCACCTCCTGCGCCCGGCGGAACACGGCGCCCTCCAGCGAGGCCTCCGCATCCAGGCCGGCCTCGCCCTGCTCGGAGCTCATGTGGACCCGGCGGCGCAGCGCCTGGATCTCGGTCACGTCGTCGGTCTGCTGCAGGATGTAGCGGACCTCGCCATCCGCATCGAGGATCGGGGTGTGCGTGGCGCTCCAGAAGCGCTCCTCGAACAGCGTGCCGCTGTTGTTGTCCGTGCGGGGAATGGCGTAGCGGATCAGCGCCAGGGTGTGTTGCACGCGGGTCTGCAGCACCGTCTGCAGCGACTTGCGGAGCTGCCGCGCACCCTCCCCGTTCGGATCGTGCGGGCCGGAGGGGAAGGCATCGAAGATGTTGCGGCCGAGGATGTCCTCCGCCTGCCGCTCGGTGACACGGAGATAGGCGCGGTTGGCCCAGACGAGGACGAAGCGGGCATCCATCACCACGTAGGGATGCGGCGCAGCCTCCAGCCATGCCTCAAATTCCGTGGGAGCGAAGGCAGAGCGCAATGGACAAGAATCCCTGGGCAGACCGCATGACACCTGTCGCCAGATGAGGGGCCGGGCGGGCGGAAAAACAAGGACGGCGCCTGCGGCGCGGTACCGGAGCGCGACCTCAACGGCGGAGGGGCGCATCGCACGCTCCTGCCGGATTCGTGGGAAAAAGGGAAGCCCGAAGCGCGACCTTAGCCGGGAAACCCCTTCAGCTCGATCTCGACGAAGCTGAAAGCCGCGGAGCCGGAATTCACGACATTGTGCTCGACGCCGGCGGGCCGCTCATAGGAGGTGCCGGGGGTCAGGCTGACATCGGCGGTCTGCCCGCCCGGCAGCTCCAGCAGCATGGTGCCGGCGGAGACCGGCACCACCACGTATTTCCAGCCATGCCGGTGCCAGCCCGTCTCCGCCCCCACCGGAAAATCCCAGCGGGTGACCCGCAGATCATCGTTGTCGATCTGCACGGTGGCGGTGGCGGGCGGGCGGCAGCGCAGCGGCTCATTCATGGCGGGGACCTTTCCTGGGTGGGGACGCAAATCGGCTACGGCGAAACACGGCGCCGGGCAGACGGTCCGCCCGGGCCGGGAGGGACTTGGCCTGGCTCATCGCCCGGGCTTCCGCGGCGGGGCGCCGGGCGTCTCCGGCCCCGGTTCCTCGCCGGGCCACTCGCCGGGCCAGTCCGCCGCATGGTCCTCCAGGTCGCGCGCCGCGCGCTCCGGCACGGCGCGGCCACGCACCGAGGCGCCGGCGCGGTGCACCGTCTCGGGGTCGCCGGAGACCAGCGGGTGCCACCAGGGCAAATCCTTCCCCTCCGCCACCAGCCGGTAGGCGCAGGAGGGCGGCAGCCAGTCGATCTTCGCCAGGCGCTTCGGCGTCAGCTTCACGCAGTCGGGCACATGCTCGCGGCGGTTGGGGTAGTCGCGGCAGCGGCAGCTCCCGGTGTCGAGCAGGCGGCAGGCCACGTTGGTCCAGACCAGCGCCTCCGTGTCCTCGTCACGCAGCTTGTGCAGGCAGCAGCGGCCGCAGCCATCGCACAGGCTTTCCCACTCGGACCGGCTCATCGCCGGCAGCGTCTTGGTCTTCCAGAACGGCGGTTCAGCACCCATCGGCCCACACTAGGCCGGCACGGCTTGACGCGGGAGGGAACGGAGAGCGAACATGGGCGGGATGGCCGAGATCTCCCCCCTTCCCTCCATTCCGGAGCGGACCTTGACGGTGTGCCGCGCGGCGGCGCGGCTCTGCGGCCGGCTGGGCTGGGCGCCGGTGCTGGAGGTGCCGCTGCCCACCGGCCGGCGGCTCGACATCCTGGCGCTGGAGCCGGATGGCGGCTTCACCGCCATCGAGGTGAAGAGCTGCGCGCGCGACTTCCTCAGCGACGGCAAATGGCACGAGTACCGGGAATGGTGCGACCGGCTGTTCTTCGCGGTGGATCTCGATTTCCCGCAGGAATTGCTGCCGGAGGATGTCGGGCTGATCGTGGCGGAGGGGGGAGAGGCGGCCATCCTGCGGCAGCCGGCGGAGCACCGGCTGGCCCCGGCGCGGCGCAAGGCGCTGCTGCTGCGCTATGCGCGGCTGGCGGCGGGGCGGCTGCAGGGGCTGTGCGACCCGGCCGGCGCGGCGGAGCTGCGCGCGGCGCTGCGGGTCGAGTGAAGGCCGAACTTCAGGACCAAGTCCCAGGGCCAAGTCTCAGGGCCAAGTCTCAGGGCCAAGTCTCAGGGAATGTCCTCGGGGAAGCGGTGCAGGCCGTCCGGCCCGAGGGGCAGCGGCATCGACCAGCGCACCGCCGCCAGGGGCAGCGGGCCGTAGAGATGCGGGAACAGGCCAGGGCGCTTGCCGCCGCTGGCCGGCTCCCAGCGCAGCGCCACGCCCAGCGCCGCCGCATCCGCGGCGACCAGCCAGAGGTCGGGCTGGCCGGCGCGGTGCTTCGCGGCGCTGGCGCGGAGCTGGGCCGCGGTCGAGAAGTGCAGGAAACCATCCCGCGCATCCTCGGCGCTGCCGCGATACTGGCCGGCGGCGCGTGCCTCGCGCCAGTCCGCGTCGCGGACCATGGTGTAGATGAGGGGCTCCATCCCCTCCGTTTAGCGGGGCTCGACGCGGTAGAACAGCATGCAGCCGATCTCGGCCAGCGGCGGCACGCCGACCGCCCAGGGCGGCAGCTCGTCCACGTCATGCGCGTGGGTGGCGCCGCCGGTGGAGTCCGCCAGGGCGCCGGAGGCGGCGCGCACGGCGATGCGGCGGCAGATGGCATAGGCCGGGTCGCCCGGCGGGATGGCCAGCATCAGCGCATGGCGCAGGTGGTTGCGGTTCCAGCAGGAGAACTGGAAGGGCGCGCGGCAGATGGCCGACAGCCCCTGGCCCCAATGCGTCACCGCGCCGCTCTCGGCCAGGCGGACGCGGTTCATGATGGTCGCGGCCAGCGCCTCGATGGCGCGGACCGGGCGGGTGCCGGCCTCGGCCCAGAGGGTCATGGCCAGGATGTCCTGGGCCGGCAGGGTCAGCACGTCGATGGTGCGGGACAGGGCGATGCTCATGTGAGGGGCTCTCTCAGCTGCGGTCTTCGGAGCGCCAGCCACGCTGGGCGGATTGCAGGGCCGCAGCAGCCGTGGCGGCTCGGGTGGCCGCATCGAGCTTCTCCTCGATGCGCAGCAATTGCCGGCTGAGGCGCTGGTCGACATCGCGGATCAGCGACAGCGGCACATAGGTGCGCGCCACCTCCAGCTTGAAGGCGGCGAGCTCGTCCCGCGTGCGCGCGAGCGCATCGTAGTCGGCCCGCGGCGCCTCCTCGCCGCAGCGCTCGTCCGCGCCACGGCGCAAGCCGCGCAGCATCCAGGCGAGCAGCACCAGGATCGGGGCCTGGGCGACGGTGGCCAGCGTCTGGGGTTCCAGATCAAGCGGGTTCATCCGGCCCTCCTTGGCCTTCTTGAACACCACAGGCGCCGGCGCCACCCTCCGGGAAGGGGGCACCGACGCCTGCCGTGACGGTTGCGATGGAACGATGTGGAACGAGCCGTATCTCGAGACCTGCTGCCGCTCGGCGCTGCACAGGCTGCGCCTGGCGGGCCCGCTGGGCCGGCCCGATGGGTTGAAGGATGGCCCCTGCCTGCAACGGCTGGCCGGCATGGGCCTCGCCGCGCCACGCGCGGATGGGCGCTTCCGGCTGACGGCCGAGGGGGAAGCGCGGCATGCGGCGGACGTGCTGAAAACCCGGCGGGCTGCCTGAGCCAAGGCGCAATTGCGGCGCTGACGGAGGAACCTTACGGGCCATTCGGGCTATTATCAACAAAAAGTGAATTCGAATGGCAATTTTTTTATTGCGCCGCCATGCCGCGCCATCCAGGCGGCCGCGGCGCGGGCGGCAATCCCGGCAGGCGCACCGGCTCGGCCAGCAGGCAGCCGGAGAGCGCATCGAGCGCGTCGTCGCGCGTGCCGGGCGTGTCCGGCTTCCATTCCGCCAGCTCGGCGGCGAAGGGCGTGCGGAACACCTGGCTGTGGGCGTGCAGGCGCCGCCCCGCCAGCACCGGGTCCAGCGCCGCCAGGATGCGCTCCTGCTTCGGGCGGTGGCTGTGCTGCTCGACCACGGCGCAGGCGGCGCCGGCACGCGCCAGTTCCCGCCGCAGCAGGCTGGGCAGGAAGCGGCCGATGCCGTTCGTCTCCACCCGCAGCACCGGCAGCATCAGCTCGCCGGCGAGACGCGCCACCTGCCGGCATTGCTGGGTGGCCGGGTCCTCCGGTGAATCCGGATCGTGCGTCAGGTAGGCCAGGCGGTGCAGGTAGTGGTTGCCCTCCGCATCGGCGAAACAGGCCGCCAGCACGCTGCCGTCGCCCCGGCCGGGGCGGCCATAGGCGGGGTCCCAGAAGCCGCCGCCCGAGACCATGCGGCGGCCGAGCAGGCTGAGCACCGGCCGCCCCAGCGCCTCGCGGTAGTCGATCTCCTCGGCGTAGCGGATGATCTGCGCCGGGTCGAACCGCGCCGCTCCCGCCGAGACGGCGCGCAGCAGCATCTGGCGGGTGAAGTGCAGCGGGCCGACGCGGTCGCGCAGCTGCTCCACCGCCGGCACGGGGAAGCGCTCGGGCCAGGCGCTGCCGCCGGCAGCGTCGAGCAGCGGCACCACCAGGCGGCGGTAGCCGGCGAGATAGGCGCCCTCCGTGCCCGGCGGCACGTAGAGGCTTTCCGCACAGTGCGGCGTGCCGACATAGAGGATCGTGCCGCCCGGCGTCAGGATGAACTCCGTCTCCGCCAGCCGCTCGCGCAGCTCGGCGCGCTTGCCCGGCGTGTCGCAATTGCCGGCCACCTCGACATCGTCGCAGATGATGACGTCGGCGCGGGTGCCGGTGATGTTGCCGCCGAGGCCGGCGGCCAGCATCGAGGGGTCGCGCAGCGCGCCGGCGCGGCGGACGGTGAAGCGGTCCGACGCCCAGGCCTCCGGCGCGTCCGGCAGCAGGTGGCGGCAGAGCGGGTGCCGCTCGATGATGCGCCGCACCGTGGCCACCATCTTGGTGGCCAGCGGGTGGTCGGCCGCCAGCACCAGGATCCGCGTCTCCGGCCAGCGCGCCAGCAGCCAGGCGCAGTAGAGGCCGACCAGCGTGGACTTGCCGCAGCCGCGGAAGGCCATCAGCAGCAGCCGGTTGTCGCCGGCCGCGCGGCGGCCCGCCAGCCAGCGCAGGATGCGCCGGTGCACGGCGGGCGTGCCCTGCCCCGCCTCGATGTTCCAGACCCAGACGAACTCGATCAGCTCAACCGGCGGCTCCGTCATCGGTGTCGCTCTCCTCCTCGGCCTCCAGAGAGGCATCGGCCAGGGCGCCGCGCGCCTGGCGCAGCAGGGCCACGGCATGCGCCATGCCCTGCTCCTCCCCGCTCGCGCAGGCCGCGCGGGCGAGCTTCATCAGGTGCTCCAGATGCGTCAGGGCGGCCTTCGCCGCGGCATGGTGCGCGGCGAAGGCCTTGGCATCGTCATGCGTGCCGGGCACGGGCCCGCGCACCACGAAGGCGTTGTAGTCGTCCACCACATGCCGGATGGCACGCTGCAATTCCTCCGCGACAAGTTCGGTGCGGCTCACAGGCGCGGCTTCACGGCGCGCACGAACAGCGTGCCGGCCGCCAGGTCGATGGCCGTGGAGGCATGGCGGTTGCGGAACTGCACCGTCACCGTGCCTGGCGCGCCGGCCGTGGCCGAGGTGGTGATGGTCGGCACCGTCTCGACGAAGGCCGAGAGGGCGGTGTAGCTGGCCTGCACGAAGTCGCCGCCGACCACGCCGGGCACCGGCACCACCTGCGTGGCGGTGGCGCCGGCGGCGAGGTTCCCCAGATCGAAATCGAGGCTGCCGGTGTACTCGCGCACGCCCCATCTGCGGCCGCCGCCATAGACCAGCGCGGGCGAATGCAGCGGCGAGCAATAGAGCCGCAGCGCCTTCAGCACCGCGCCGGCGGAGCCGCCGCGCACGCCGATGGCGGCGTAGCGCGCATTGGCGTGCAGCGTGACGCGCTGCAGACGGTTGATCGGGAAGCCCCCCACCAGGCTGTCGAGATCGGCGTTGCCCTCCCAGAAATGGCTCGGGCTGCCAGACCACAGCGTGTTCATGTTGGAGAGCATGACGCGGCTCGCCTCGCCCAGCACCGCCTCGCCGGCGTCGAACTGCATCACCACCGGGCGCAGCTCGCTGCCCTCGGCGGCGAGGAAGAACTCCTTGCACTCCCCGCAATCGACGATGAAGGCGAGAGCGCGGCTGGTCGGGAGGCCGACGCTGTCCGAATTCAGCGTGATCTGCGAAAGGCCGGCGAAGGCGAAGCCGGACAGCGTGGCGGGCGGGCCGGCGGGGTTGCCGGACAGCACCGCCATCTGCTCGAACCCCACGCCATCCGCGGTGTCGATCGTCTGGCGGAAGGCACGGCGCCGCACATTCTCCGCCGCCGCCACCAGGCGGGGGGCGCCATGCGCCGCCGTCGCCTGGTGCAGCGCCACCACCGTGCCGCCGGCGCGCGTGGCCGCCGCGGTGTAGTCGATGGCGGCGCCGGTGAAGGCGTAGGTGCCGGCATAGGCCACCTCGTAGAGGCAGTCATTGGCGCCACCGGCATGCCGCGCCACATACGGGCTGCACTGCTCCATGCGAACATTGCGCGCGACGATGCCGCGCTCGTCCCCCGCCTCCAGCAGGAAGGGGATGGCGTCCACCGTGCCGGGCGTCCCCTGGCGCTGCAGCTCGAAGGCGGGGCCGTAGAAGGTGTGCGCATTGTGCCGCGGATAGGCTCCGGGCGCGCAGGAGAAGCGCACGCCGAAGCGCGAGATCTCCGGATGCACGCTGCCGCTGTTGGCGAAGTGGCCGCCGACGTAGCGGATGGAATTGTTCCAGGCGGCGGCGCTGCTGGTGCGGATGTCGAGGCCGATGCGGTTGTTCACCAGCCGGCCGAGATGCAGCGTGCTGTCCTCGAAGCCCAGCTCGTCGCCCAGCGTGCGGACGCCGATGGTGAAGCCCTCCACCTGGCGGATCTCGACGAGGCAGGCATCGAGGTTGCGCAGCAGCAGGCCGATATCCGCCTCGCTGGCCCAGTCGGAGAGGCTGGCCCGCAGCACGCGCAGCCCTTGGTAGAGCTTCGCCTGGTTGCGCGTCGCGGCGCCGTCGCCGATGGTCAGCGCCGGCTCGCCGCCGAGCCCGGCATAGACGATGCTGCCGCGCATGATCAGCCCGGCGGCGGCGCCCGGCAGCACCAGCGGCATGCTGGTGCGGTGGCTGCCCTCGCCGATCTCCAGCAGCTTCCCGGCGGCGGCGGCGGCGTTCATCGCCGCCTGCAGGGCGGGGCCGTCATCGCTGATCCCGTCGCCGGCCGCACCGAAGTCGCGCGCGGTCAGCCGCTCGGCCAGCTTGTCCTCGACGGTGCGTGGAATGGCGCCCTCGAACGGCGCCTCCAGCACCGGATCGCGCGGCACGGCGGTGACGTTGCCCAGGCTGTCGAAGCCGAGCAGCCGGTTGGCGCGGCCGCCACGGCCGGGCAGCACGAGCTGCGCCGGCAGGTCGCCCGGCCCCGTGCGCACCGTGTTGGCGATCTCGTCGCGCAGGCCCTGCAGGATCGCGGTCTGCCGGTCCAGCTCGTCGTTCAGCACCTTGGCGCGCAGCACGCCGTTCGGCTGGAAGTCGGTGACGCGCTCGATCGGCAGCACGCGCCGCAGCAGCACCTGCCGCCCGGCACCGGGCGGCGCGTCGAACACCACCGTGCCGCCTTCCGAGGCGCCGGCGCCCTGCACCGCGTAGCCACCGGACTGCACGAGGCCATCGACGCGAACTTCCAGGTCCCCGGCTTCAAAGATGGGAAAGGGATAGACGAAGGTGGTCAGCGCGCCATCCGCCGCGTAATGCACACGCGGCGTGATGTCGCCGATGCGGATATGCTCGGCCATGCGGATCTCTCATGCGGATGGTGGGATGGAGCGGCCGCCGGCCGCGGACGTGCCCGTCGGGCCGCGCTAGTCCAGCAGCGAGCGCAGCGCCCCGCCGAAGCTGGAGCCGGCGCGCAGCCAGGTGGTCAGCGAGCCATCCTCGCGCAGCAGCGAGCTGCGGCCCGCCGCCATGCGCGCGGCGGCCGCCTCCTGGCTGCCCTGCGCCGTCTCCGCGGCATCCTGCTCCAGCCCGGTGGTGATGGCGGCGGCAGAGCCCTGGTCCGGGCTGACACCGGCCGCTGCGAGGCGCGCGCGGGTGGAGGCCACGGTGCGCTCCAGCCGGTCCTGCCGCGCGCGCGCATCCGCCTCCTGCTGGGCGGCGATCTGCTGCTGGCGCGCGGCGAGGCTGGCGGCCTCCTGCTGCTGCTGGGCGCGGGCCTGGGCGGCCTGCGCCTGGCCCTGGCGCACCGTGCCGTAGAGCGAGGCACCCGTGCCGACGAGCGTGGCGATGGGGGCAAGCTGGGCCATCAGTCGGTCATCCTCGTCTCGATGGTGACGGAAAGCAGGGTCAGCGGCAGCGGCGTGTCGCCCTCGATGCGCCAGAGCGGCCGCATCGTGTCGCGCCGCCAGCCGAAGGCGCGCAGCGTCACGTCGCCGGTGAAGCGGAGCGGCGCGGCATCGAGCAGCGCCGTGTCCAGCCGGCGGAACGGCACGGGCTGCGCGCCGCGGCCGAGATCGACCGAGAGCGCCGCCGTCTCCAGCACGCGGAAGCTGGCGGCCACCAGCCGCAACGGGCCGCTGCGGCTGCCGCCGGCGCTCAGCAATTGCGGCGGCAGCGGCTCGATCACATGGCTGAAGCCGAGGCCGACCTGCACCGCGCCGGCCGGCTCGTCGAGCGTCACGCCGCCGGACAGCACGGTGAAGGTGCCGTGCGGCGCGCCATCGGCCACCACCTGCACGGCGCGGCCCTGGAGGTGGCCGAGGCCCGTCCAGTGCGCCTTCGGCGTGTCGGCGCTGCCGGTCAGCCCGGCATCGACGGCGAGCGCATCGTCGAAGCGCTCCAGCCGCACCGTGCCGGCGCGCTCCACGGCGCACCACACCACGCCGTCGATCTCGGCCAGGGCGCGGAAGGCACCCTCCGTCTCCTGCCGCGTCCAGGCCGTCACCTGCTCGGCGCGGTAGAGCGTCAGGGTGGAGAGGCTGCCATCGGCCATCGCCACATGCAGCAGGCGGCGCGTCTGGTCGTAGGCCAGCGAGACCGGGTCCTGCACCAGGTGGCGCGCCATCATCGCCAAGTCGCTCGCTTGGTAGGCCTGCTGCACGTCGGTATAGGCGAATTCATGCACCGCCTGGCCGGAGCGGGCGACGAAGATGGTGCTGCCATCGACATCGACGGGCGGCAGGATGCGGCTGTTCGGCATGCCGATGCGCGTCTGCCGGTGCAGCTGGATCGAGGCCGGCGTCATCGGATCGCCCGTCACCATCCATTCGGCGCCCGAGGTGAAGACCTGCAGGTGCCGCCCCGAGAACACCGCGCGGATGGCGTTCACCTGGTCCGACAGCAGGCCGAACTCGATCGCCTGGTCATCCAGCCCGGTGCCGAGGTCGAAGTTGAACAGGTCGCCCGAGCGGGAGAGCCAGAGCCGGTTCGGCAGGTCGCGCGAGCCGCCCAGCACCAGGCGGTCCTGGTGGAAGCAGGCCGTCGCCGGCCAGCCGCGCACGCTGCTGAAGGCGGCCTCGTCCCAGTCCTGCGTGGCCGCGGCCGCGGCCAGCGTCTCCACAACCTGCGCGGTGGCGCTGGTGGCCGAGGCCACCGCCGTTACCGTCACGCGCCGGCCGCCGATGCGGAGTTGCGAGCCGGCATGGCCGGCCTCGAAGAAGGGTGCGCTCGCCGTCAGCGTCACGCTGCCGGTGGTGCCGCCCGGCGTCATCGTCACGCCAGGGTCGGCGAAGCGGAAGAACGGCGCGGCGATCCAGTTCCAGCCGCCGAAATTCCAGCTCGTGTGGCTGCTGCGCGTCACGCGCTGCGGCGGCATCGCGGGATGCAGCAGCAGCAGCGTGTCGGCGCTCTGGGTGTGGGCGATCTGGTCCAGCATCGCGCCGGTCCAGGGCGCCGCCAGCGTCGCCACCAGCAGGTCGCCCAGATAGACGTCGAGGCGCTGATGCGTCAGCGCCAGCAGGTAGCTCTGCTCCGTGTTGAACTCGAAGGCGATCAGCCGCGCGGCGCCGGGCAGCGTCGCCACATGGCGCAGGCCGGGCCGGCGCGTCACGCCGCCGGTGGGCTGGATGAACACGTTGCGCAGGCGGCGCGCGCCGTTCTCGAAGGCGCGCAGATCGCCCCGGCCCAGCAGCTGGTCGCCGAGTTCGCCCGCGGTGAAGCTGGTCTTGGTGCTGCGGCCGGCGGCCATGCTCTCACCCCCTCGCGGAAATCAGCGGAAAATCCTCGATCGCGCGCACCGTCTGCTGCTGGCTGTCGATCAGCCGGGCCTGGCGCGTCTCGTGCTCGGCCAGGCGCTGCAGCATCTCGGCGCGGCTGCCGCTCTCGGTAAGCGGGATGCAGAACTCCGCCGCCAGCCGCGCCACCAGCGCATTGGCGAAGAAGGCCGGGAAGGCGCTCTCGTCGGGGCGGAACAGGTAGGTCAGCGTCACCGCCGCGGCATCGGTGTGCAGGCGGTGCTCATGGATGCGGTAGTCGATGCCGCGCCCCGCGCCGGCGCCGCCGGCGGACAGGATGCGCAGGAAGTCGGCGGGGAGCTGGTAGGCGTGGGCGTAATCGGCGTAGGGCACGGCCACGAGGCGCGGCAGCGCCATCTGCCCCGTCGCGAAGCTCCAGGGATGCGCCGAGAGCAGCGCGTCGCGGATCGCCGGATACAAATTCGCCGCCACCTCCGCCTCGGCGGTGCCCTCGTCGAGGGAGGCGACAGGCTGCGCGCCAATCTTCAGCAGGGCACGCGAGCAGAGGACGAGCGCGGACAGCGCCATCGCGAAACTCCTTCGTCAGGGAAAAAGGATCAGGGGCCGGGAGGCTTCTCCCCCCGGCCCCACGCGCCTCACTCGGCGGTGCGCATGCGCACCACGCCGGCCTGGTCGATCAGCACCGCGCCCTGGCTCATCATGTTGTTGACGAAGTAGGCCGCGCGGTCGCCATGCCAGGTGATGTCGGTCGAGACCTCCTGCGCCACGGCGTGGCCGATCGCGGTCTTGTGGTAGAAGTAGCAGAAGCGCAGGCTGCCGCTCTTGGTCAGGCCGGAATGCGGCATCCAGGTCGCGCCCAGCCAGCGCTTTACCTGCGTGCCCTTCCAGGGCAGGTCGGCATCGCCCACATAGTTGCTGTTGGCGAACTCCTCGATCTGCAGCAGCTCGCTCCACTGCTTCCAGCCGACGATGGCGAAGCGGTTGCCATCATCCGGCACGTCGGCCGCGCCGAGCATCTCGAAGGCCTTCAGCACCTTCGCGCGGGTCAGGCCATCGGTGTCGGTGGTGCCGGCGGCGGTGCCCACCGCCTCGTTGGTGGCGGTGTCGAGCGCCGCGATGATCAGCTCGTCGGTCTTGCGGCCGAGCGCGTAGGCGCCGGCATTGGCCACCACCTGGCGCTCGTCGATGTTGGTCTTCAGCTCATCGAGCCGGTCGATCCACTCGCCGGCATAGTAGTCCTGCAGGAAGCACTCGACGTTGGAATGGGCCAGGTTCATCACCGGCACGGCGCCGTTGCGCGCCTTGGCCGCCGCGGTGCCGTGGCCCACCACGGGGAAGACGGTGGAGGCGCCGCGCACGCCGCCCTTGCTGCGCACGGTCGGGCGCAGCTTGCTGCCCTGGCGCTGATAGGCGTCGTGCACCTCGGACTGGAACTGCTTCGCGAAGACCTGGTCGATGGAAGCGGACATACCGTGTTCCTTCAGCATGGGCGGAGAATGGGATGGGCACGCGCCCGCCCCCCGGTTGGCCTCGCGGGGCCGGTGGGGCGGGCATGCCACCGCACCCGGCGGAAGGCCGGGTTGCGCGGCGGCGGAAAGGGGTCGGGGTGGCCAGGACCGCAGGCGGGGCCGGGCCGGGCGGGCCTCAGCCCTGGCCGAACAGGCGCCGGAAGCCGTCCGTCACGCGCTTGACGTATTCCGGCTCGCGCGAGCGCCAGTAGCGCGGGTCGCGCATCATCCGGCGCAGCGCCTGCTCGTCGAGCTGCTCGGCGGGCTCGGCGTCGCGCACCAGGCTGGGCTCGCCCTTCGCCATCATGCGGTGCAGGGCGAGCACGCCTTCCGCAGTGGTGGAGAGCGCCTCGAACACCGGCGGCGCGAGGTTGGCGCGGCCCCAGGCGGCGATCTGCGGCGCCAGGCGCTGGAAGGCCTCCTCGCCGCCGAATTCCTGCGCCAGCTTCGCGCGCTGCTTCTGCGCCTCGTAATCGGCGGCGGCCTCGGCGATCAGCGGCAGCAGCCGCTCGGCCGCGAGGTCATAGACCAGCTGCACCTGCTGGCAGGTGAAGCCGGCCGCGTGCAGCCGGGCGTTCACCGCCGCGTCCGGGCCGCACATCTCGTGGCGCGGCTCGATGGCATACTCCTCCGGCGTCTCCGGCACGCCGAGGGCGCGCAGGAAGCGGGCGCGCTCCTCCTCCGGCGCGTCCTCGGCCGGCGGCATGGCGCGCTGGGAGAGGCGCTTCTCCAGCTCGCGGTAGGATTTCAGCAGCGCGTCGACGCGCAGCGACTGGGTCTCGGCGTCCCAGAACTTCTCCGGCACATCCTCCGGCCGGGCCGGGGAGGATCCCGTGGGCGCCGGCGCGGGTTCCAGCAGGTTTTCGGACATGCGGGGTGTCACTCCTCGACGGGGTTCAGGAGACCGGCCGGCGCGGCAAGAGTGCGGGCCAGGTGGCGGGTCGCCGCCGCCAGGTCGAGCTGCGCCGCGGCCGTGGGGCCCAGCGCCGCCACGGCCTGCAGGAACAGCAGCGTGTTGGCGGCGTCGGCGCGGCCCTGCACGCGGGCCAGCGGCGACTGGTAGGTCAGCCGCGCCTCGCGCCCGTCCAGCATCACCGGCGGCACTTCGCCGCGGCGGCGCAGGATGGAGAGGCAGCGGCCGATCAGCGGCGTCAGCAGCTCGGCCTGCATCCGGCCATAGGTGGCGCCGAGCAGGCGGGCGCTCTCGGCGCTGCGCTCGAGCACCTCGGTCGCCGTCATCGGCGCCTGGCGCGGCAGGGTCAGCCGGTCGGCCAGCAGGGCGCCGCGGATGCGCGCCCGGAGGTCGTCCAGCACGAGCTGCGAGACATCAAAATTGCCCGGCGCCGCCAGCGGCGTCAGGCCGGAGGAACCCGGCGCCTTCGGGATAATGGCGCCCGGCACCAGCTTCACCGTGGCGGGGTTCAGCACCCCGTCATCCTCCGCCTGCCAGATGCCGGTGGCGGCGATGGAGGCGTTCTTCAGCACCAGCTCCACCACCTTGTTGGCGGTGCGGATGTCGGGCAGCGCCTTCATCACCGGGCCGCGGCCATAGGTCTCGCCCGGCAGCTTCATCCAGCGGAAGGCGATGAAGGGGCTGTCCAGGAAGCGGCCCGAGGCCAGCGGCACCGCCTGCCCCTCCCATTCCAGCACCGCGAGATAGGCGCTGCCCTGGCGCTCGGGCCAGACGGCCTCCACCACGCGGTGGCGGCGCGGCGCCTCCTCCGGCCCGCGCGCGGCCAGGAGGGCGGGCGGCAGCGGCGCGCCGGGGTAGCGCGCCTCGATCGCCGCCGCGTCCAGCATGACGCTGCGATAGACGGTATCCAGCCGGCCGCCCAGGCCTTCCTCCAGCACCGCCTCGCGCAGCGGCACGGCGGTGAAGCGCAGCGCGGAGGCGGCGCCGGGCGGCGCCTCCTCCACCAGCAGCACGCCGGTGCCGGCCACCACCAGGTCGAGGAAGGCCTGGTGCATCTCCAGCGCGAAGTTGGAGCGGTCGAGATGGCCCTGCAGCGTCTCGGTGGCCCGCTCCAGCGCCTCGGCGGCGGCGGCGGCGTCCGGCCCCTCGGCCAGGGCGCGGCTGGGGGCGAGGCCGAACCAGCGCGACCAGGGCGGCGTCAGCTCGGCCAGCAGGCTGGCGGCGAGCTGCTCGGCGGCGTCGGGCGCCGTCGCGTCATACAGCGTCGGGCCGCCGCTGCCGGGGGTGCGGGCCAGGACGTGATCGTAGCATTCCTGCCAGATGCTCTCCCAGGGGCGGCGCCGGTCCTGCGCCGCCTGCTGGCGGGCCAGCAGGGTTTCCGGGGTCAGGCTCATGCGTTCATTCCCCGAGCAGGGTCTTGCGGGCACCGGCGAGGCCGGCGGCGGGGGCGGCATCGAGCACGCCGCGGGCGGAGGTGGTGATGGTGCCCGCCAGCCCGCGGCGGGACCGCGTCTGGTTCTCCACCCGGGCGGCCTGGGCGGCGGCCTCGGGGGTCGGGCCGGCGGGCGGGGGCTCGGCCGGCGTGGTCGGGGTCACGACCACCGGCTTCGGGGCGCGGAACAGGCCACCCATGCGCGTGCTGGCTCCTTCGGGATGCGGCGGAAGGACCCCCCAAAAAGCCGCGAGCCCGTCCGGAGGGGGTCCGGACGGGCTCGCGAAGTCTGCGGGGATCAGGAGGATGCCTCAGGGCGCAACTCGCCCGTTGACGAGGAAATCTTTAGCCAGCCCGCAAGGCAGTGTCAATGATTATTTTCCTACTCAAGGATTCATTTACCAGCGCCCGATACAACCCATGGGGCGTAAACGCCCGCGGCGCCCCCTGGCCCAGCAAGGCAAGGCACACCTGCACACAGGAATAAAACCTTATCTCGGGCCGGCAATTGCGGGACACGGGCGGCCCCGGGCGGAATGGCCCCACAACCGAAAGGCCTGCGCGGCGATAGAAGCCCGGCAGGTCGAAATCGGCTGCCAGTTCGGCCCGCGTCACCAGCAGCCGGCCCGAGAGCGGTTCCACCAGCGTCCACCCCGCCTTGTCGCGGAGGACGGCAAAGCAATGGCGGAAGCCGGGCCGGAGCAGCCGCAACCAACCCTGATCCGCCTGCCCGCCGAAGCCGATCCAGACCTGCTGCTCCTCCCCGGCCAGCGCATGCCGTGGCGAGAGCCGCCGCGGCGCGCCCTTCCCGGCGCCGCTCATGCCGCACCCCGGCGCGGCAGGGCCACCACCTCGCCCGGTTCGCCGAGGCTGGCTCCGGCGACGATGCCCTTGATCCGCAACGGCCATTCCAGGCGCTGCATGGCTTCCGACCAGATCCGCCAGTCATTCTTCTCGGCGAGGTGCCGCGGGTCCGGGGCCACGCCACGCTCGCCCCAGAGGCGCATGATGCGGGCATGGACGAGGTCGATGCGGCGCTGGCGGTAGAGACGGTCCAGGCACTTCACCACGTCGTCCGGCTCGCAGGGGCGCATGGCGCGGCCGGCGCCGGCCACCACCCGCGCCCCGTCGCGGCGCGCCGTCAGCGCGGCCATCGTCCAGAACCAGGCTTCGTCGGCGCTGCGGAATGGCTCGGCCTTCGCCAGGGAAGCCAGAACCGGGGTGGCATTGGAGCGGAGAGCGGCCGTCATGGGGGCGTTGCCTCGCCATTAGGTTGATGACCCGTTCATCATTGCGAGCGGCCATCCTAGGCGTCAACACCTAAATGTGATCATGTTCCTATTGATTCGGGATTGCACGCCTAGGATAATTGGCCCATGCGTCATGACGATATCTGGCGGGCGGTCGATGCCCTGGCAGCCGAGCACGGCCTGTCCCCCTCCGGCCTTGCTCGCAAGGCCGGGCTTGACCCTACCGCCTTCAACCCGTCGAAGCGCGTCGGCGCGGACGGGCGCGCCCGCTGGCCCTCCACCGAGAGCATCGCCAAGATCCTCTCCGCCACCGGCACGGAGATGGACAGCTTCGCCTCCCTCGTGACCGGCGCGCCGGCGCTCCACAGCGCCGGCGCGCGCAGCATGGCCGGCCGGCGAATCCCGCTGATCGGCATGGCCCAGGCGGGCAGCGACGGCTATTTCGGCGATGGCGGCTACCCCGTCGGCGCCGGCTGGGACGAGATCAGCTCGCCCGAGCTGGCCGACCCCAACGCCTATGCGCTGGAAATCTCCGGCGACAGCATGGAGCCGGTGTTCCGGGACGGGGACATCATCATCGTCTCCCCCAACTCGCCGGTGCGGCGGGGGGACCGGGTGGTGGTGCGCACGGTGAAGGGCGAGGTGATGGCCAAGGAGCTGGTGCGGCAATCCGCCCGGCGGATCGAGCTGGCCAGCCTCAACCCGGCCCATCCGCACTACAGCTTCGATCTCTCGGAGGTCCTGTGGATGCACCGCATCCTGTGGGCCAGCCAGTAAGGGCGGCGGAGGGCCTCCTCCGCCACGCCGCCGGTCAGCGGGCGAGCTGCTCCAGCAGGCCCTGCGGGTCGCGCTCGGGCGGACAGACCAGGTAGCGGCCATCCTCCAGGGGCACGGCGGCCAGGCCGGTATCCTCGTAGGCGCGCAGCATGGCCGGGCCGACCTGCCAGAAGGCGTGCGCCACGCCGTTGCGCTCGCACAGGTCGCGGAAGCGCCACAGCGCGGCGATGCAGGCCGACTCGTCGCCGGCCGGATCGCCCAGCCCCACCCACACATCGCCCTGGCGGCGGAAGGCGAAGCCGGCGCCACGGCCGCCCTCGGCGAAGATGACGCCGTCGGCCTGCGCCGGCACCCGCGCGCCCAGCATGGCCAGCCGCGCGCGGGCGCCGAGGTCGTAGGGCACGGCGCGGATGCGCGCCGGGCGCAGCAGCCGCACCACTGCCACCAGCAGCAGCACCCCGCACAGCCCCACCGCGAAGCGCAGCGTGTGCGGCGTCTCCTCCGAGAAGGGCACGGCCCACCAGGGCTCGTCCGCCACCGGCCCCTGCCAGCCGATTCGCGCCAGGGTCAGCGCCGCCACCGCGCTGGCGGCCAGCGGCACCAACGTGCTGCCGGCCAGCGGCTCGCCGGTCAGCCGGGCATCGCGGTAGAAGGCGGTGCGGATGCAGGCCAGCAGCCCGGCCAGCGCCAGGAAGCCGCCCGAGATGAACCAGGGCTCGCCGCGCAGCAGCGCCACCACCGTGCCCGCCATCAGCAGCACGATGCCCGAGACCCAGGCGATGCGCAGCCGCCGCAGCATGCCATAGGCCACCACCAGCAGCAGCGAGCCGATTACCGAGGCGGCGAAGTGGCTGGCCAGCGCCGCCCACTCCCCCGCCCAGACCGCGAGGCGGGAGCCCCGTGCCGGCAGCGCCCCGATGAACAGCAGCGCCACCCCGGCCAGCCCGGAGAGCCCGGCCAGGGCCGGCCCCTCCAGCGCGTCCGTCGCCCGGCTCTCGATGCCGATGCGCCCCAGCAGGTGCCGGCGCTGGTTGATCTCGAAGGCGGCGAACAGGGCGCCGGCCAGGAAGAGCGGGATGATGTAGTAGAAGAAGCGGAACAGCAGCAGCGCGCCGATCACCTGCGGCGCCGGCACATAGGGCTGCAGCCCCACCAGCACCGCCGTGTCGAACACGCCGAGCCCGCCCGGCACGTTGGCCGCCAGCCCCGCCGTGTAGGCGGCGAGGTAGATGCCGAGGAAGCGGGCGAAGCTCAGCCCCTCGGCCGGCGGCAGCAGCGAATAGAAGATCATCGCCGTCACGGCCACATCGACACCGGCCAGCAGGGTCTGCGCGCAGGCCATGCGGAAGCCCGGCAAGTCGATGCGGTGGCCGAAGACGGTGAAGTGCGGCAGGAAGCGCGAGAGCAGGATGTAGCTCCCCACCACCCCGAGCAGCGCGACGCCCACCGCCTGCATGGCCCAGTGCGGCAGGTTCTCGGCGATCCAGGGCACCACCTCGGGCTCCCAGATCAGCACCATGCCGCCCAGCGCCATGCCGCCCAGCCCGAAGGTGAGGCTGGTGAAGGCGATGACCTTGGCGATCTCGCCCGGCGTCAGCCCCCAGGCGGCGTAGAAGCGGTAGCGCACCGCGGCGCCGGAGACGGCGGCGAAGCCCAGATTGTGCGCCAGCGTGTAGGCGCAGAAGGAGGCGAGCGAGGTGCGGGAATAGCTGACCGGCTTGCCGGCATAGACCGAGCCGAGTCGGTCGTAGATGGTGAGCACCGCATAGGCCAGCACGGTCCAGCCGCCGGCCACCCACAATGTGTGGGTGGGCACGGCGGCGATGGCGGCGCGGATCTCCGCCATCGAGAGGTCCCGCACCTCGCGCTGCACCACATAGAGGGCACCCACCAGCAGCAGCAGGCCGAACACCGTCGGCCCGTGCCGCCGCAGCAGGCCGAGCACGCGGCCCTTGCGGGTCACGCCGACGCCGCCTCCGCTTCCGGTGCCGCCCCTGCGGCATCGGATGGCCGCGCCAGCGCCTCCTCCACCAGCCGGATCGTCTCCGGCACGCCATAGGCGGCGGCGAGGCTGCCGAAGCGCGGCCCCTGATCGGCGCCGACCAGCACCTGGTAGAGTGCGTTGAACCAGCCGCGCGCCACGCCAGGGGAGCCGTCCTTCATCACCTGGATGAAGGGCTCGCGCCGCCCGGCGTCATAGACATCCACCTGGATGCGCTCGGCCTGCGGCAGGCCGGGGGGCAGCGCCTCGATCTCGGCCTGGTGCGCGCGCAGCAGGTCGACCAGGGCCTGGAAGCAGGGGCGCTCCTCGGCCGTCGGCGCGCGGGGCATGAGGCCGGGCAGCACGAAGTCCCGCGCATAGGCCACGGCGTATTCGACGAGCTGCCCGAGCAGCGGCTGCGTCTCGGGCGTGGCACCGGGGGCGTAGTTGCGGACGAACTTCCACAGCCGCTCCGGCGTGTCCGCCGCCGCCACGGTGGCGAGGTTCAGCAGCATGCCGAAGGTCAGCGGCGGCTCCGGGCTGTTCGGCACCTCGCCGCCGTGGATGTGCCAGTCGGGGTTGGCCGGGTCGGGGCTGGCGCGCAGGCGCTCGCGCTGCTGCAGGTACTCGTCCGTCGCGCGCGGAATGACGTCGAAATGCAGGCGCTTGGCCCGGCCAGGCTGCCCGTACATGAAGTAGGCTAGGCTCTCGGGCGGGGCGTAGCGCAGCCATTCCTCGATGGTGAGGCCGTTGCCCTTGGACTTGCTGATCTTCTGCCCCTGGGCGTCGAGGAACAGCTCATAGGTCATGCTGACCGGCGGCTCCGCCCCCAGCACCCGGCAGATGGCGGAGGAGAGCTTCACGCTGTCGATCAGGTCCTTGCCGGACATCTCGTAGTCGACGCCCAGCGCATACCAGCGCATCGCCCAGTCCGCCTTCCACTGCGCCTTGACGTGGCCGCCGGTGACGGGGGTCTCGAAGCGCTCGCCGCTCTCCGGGTCGCGCCAGACGATGGTGCCGTCCTGCGGGCGGGTTTCCTCCACCGGCACCTGCATCACCACGCCGGTGCGGGGATGGACGGGCAGGAAGGGCGAGTAGGTGGCGCGGCGGTCCGGGCCGAGGGTGGGCAGGATCACCTGCCGCACCTCCTCATGCACCGCCAGCATCCGCAGCAGCGCGGCGTCGAAGCGGCCGGAGCGATAGTAGTCGGTGGCCGAGGCGAACTCGTACTCGAAGCCGAAGGCGTCGAGGAAGGCGCGCAGCCGGGCGTTGTTGTGGTGCCCGAAGCTCTCATGCGTGCCGAAGGGGTCCGGGATGGCGGTGAGCGACTTGCCGAGATGCTGCCGCAGCAGGTCCCCGTTCGGCACGTTGTCCGGCACCTTGCGCAGCCCGTCCATGTCGTCCGAGAAGGCGAGCAGGCGGCCCTTGAGGCCGGTCATGCGCTCGAAGGCCTGGCGCACCCAGGTGGTGCGCGCCACCTCGCCGAAGGTGCCGATATGCGGCAGGCCCGAGGGGCCGTAGCCGGTCTCGAACAGCGCCGTCGCTTTGCCGGCCGCGGCAATGCGATCGGCGACCTTGGCGGCTTCCTCGAAGGGCCAGGCCTTGACGGTGCGGAGCGATGAATCGGCGGTCATGCAGCGCCCCATGCCAGCGCGGCAGCGCCTGGTCAACGCGCCGCTTGGGCAAGGCAGCCCCCGCATCCTTGCGCGGCCATCACCTTTGGGAAAAACCGCGCTGCATCCTGGCCTCGTTCGCCTTTTGCCCCTAGGTTCCGCGCGTGTCTCTCCCCCCGGACCTTTCCCCGGCGCCCACGGGCAGGGGCGGCGCCCTGCCCCCGCGCCTGCTGCTGCCCGACGCCCCCGCCCTGGTCGCCCCCGCGCCGGGCCGCGCCGCCCTGCTGACGCCGGATGGCGAGCTTTCGCTGCTGCGCGCGGCCCAGGTGGCGGCGGCGCTGCGGGAGCTGGGGCCGCCCATCTGCGTCCACGCCCCCGCCACGGCGCGCCGGCTGAACCTGCCCGGCCTGCCCGGCGCCTGGGACCTGCTGGAGCTGTTCGCCTTCTGCCTGCCGGCGCAGCCCGCGCCGCCCACGCCGCGCGGCCTGGCGCTGGCCCTCGACATGCCGCCGCCCGCCGACGCGGAATCCGCCGCCGCCCTGCTGCCCGAGATCGCCACCGAGCTGCTGCGCCGCCTGGCGCGCGCCCGCAACGCGCCGTTGAACCGCGATGCCGGGGCGCTCGCCGCGCGCCTCGCCGAGGCGGCCGACTGGCCCTGGACCCCCTCGGTGCTGGCGGCGCTGGGCCAGCCCGGCATCCGCCCCTCGCGCGATGCGCTGAAGGTCTGGCGCGTGCTGCCGGACTGGGAGGAGGCGGCGCCACCGCCGCCCCCCGGCAGCCACCCCGTCTCGCCCGCCGAGGCCCGCGCCAAGCTGGCCGAGATCCTCGGCGAGGGCGCCGAGCAGCGCCCCTCCCAGGCCGATTTCGCCTCCGCCGCCAGCCTCGCCTTCACGCCCCGCGACCTGCCGGGCGAGCCGCGCCTGGTGCTGGCCGAGGCCGGCACCGGCACCGGCAAGACGCTGGGCTATGTGGCGCCGGCCAGCCTGTGGGCGGAGCGCAACGGCGCCCCCGTCTGGATCGCCACCTACACCCGCAACCTGCAGCGCCAGCTCGACCAGGAGCTGGCCCGCCTCTACCCGGACCCGGAGGAGCGGCGGCAGAAGGTCGTCATCCGCAAGGGGCGGGAGAACTACCTCTGCCTGCTGAACTACGACGAGGCGGTGAGCGGCGCCATGCCCGCGCGGCTGGTGGCGCTGGGGCTGGTGGCGCGCTGGGCGCTGGCGACGCGCGACGGCGACCTGCTGGGCGGCGACTTCCCCGGCTGGCTGGCCGAGCTGTTCCCCGCCGGCGCCATCTCCCTGCTGGCGGACCGGCGCGGCGAGTGCATCCATTCCGCCTGCCCGCACTGGAAGCGCTGCTATGTGGAGCACTCCATCCGCCGCGCCGCCACCGCCAACCTTGTCGTGGCCAACCACGCGCTGGTGATGGTGCAGGCGGCGCTCGGCGGCGGCGATGACGGCCCGGCGCTGCGCTACGTGTTCGACGAGGGCCACCACCTGTTCGACGCCGCCGACGGCGCCTTCTCGGCCGAGCTGTCGGGGGCCGAGATGGCGGAGCTGCGCCGCTGGCTGCTGGGCAACGAGGGCGGCCGGGGCCGCGCCCGTGGCCTGCGCCGCCGGCTGGAAGAACTGCTGGCCGAGCACCCCGCCCTGGTGCCGCCGCTGGACCTCACGGAGCATTCCGCCCGCGCCCTGCCCGCCTCCGGCTGGTGGGACCGCTGGGCGGCGCTGCCCGAGGCCGATGCGGAGCGGGCCGAGGACGAGGACGAGATGCCGGAGGACCCGCGCGGCCCTTCCCTCCCCGCGCCTGGCCTCCCCCGCCGCGCCGCCTTCCGCGACGGCACCCCGGCCGAGGATTTCCTCCGCGCCGTCCGCGCCCAGGTCCTGGCCCGCACCGCCGAGGGCGACCCGCTCTATGACGCGGAATGCGACCTCCACCCCCTGCATGACGACCTGCCCGAGGCCGCCGCCGCGCTGGAGACGGCGCTGGAATCGCTGCGCGACCCGCTGAAGCACCTGGGCAAGCTCATCACCGACCTGCTGGAGGACCCGGACCTTGAGCTGGAGACGGGCGCCCGCATCCGGCTGGAGACCGCCAGCCGCAGCATCGACCGCCGCGCGCTGATGCCGCTCACCGCCTGGCTGGCCATGCTGCGCCGCCTGCGGGAGGACCCCACCGAGCCCGGCCAGCGCCCCACCTATGTCGACTGGCTGGCGCTCACCCGGCGCGAGGGGCGCGACATCGACTCAGGCCTGCACCGCCACTGGCTGGACCCCACCGTGCCCTTCGCCACCCAGGTGGCGGCCCCCGCGCATGGCGTGCTGATCGCCTCCGCCACGCTGCGCGACGCCGCACGCCAGGACCCCGAGGCCGCCTGGCGCGAAGCCGAGGCGCGCACCGGCGTGCAGCACCTCCCCAGCCCCGCCATCCGCGCCGCCCTGCCCTCCCCCTTCGACTACGCCGCCAACACCCGCGCCTTCGTGGTGGAGGACATCACGCGGGAAAGCCCCGGCCAGATCGCCGCCGCCATGCAGCAGCTCTTCCTGGCGGCGGGGGGCGGCGCGCTCGGCCTGTTCACCGCCATCCGCCGGCTGCGGGAGGTGCATGCGCGCATCGCCCCCGCGCTCGCCGAGGCCGGGCTGCCGCTCTACGCCCAGCATGTCGATGCCATGGACAGCGCCACGCTGGTGGACATCTTCCGCGCCGAGGAGGATTCCTGCCTGCTCGGCACCGATGCGCTGCGCGACGGGGTGGACGTGCCCGGCCGCGCCCTGCGCCTGCTGGTGTTCGACCGCGTGCCCTGGCCGCGCCCCTCCATCCTGCACCGGGAGCGGCGCATCCACCTCTCCGGCGGGCGCCCTTCCGCCTATGACGACGCCATCGCCCGGCACCGGCTGCGCCAGGCCTTCGGCCGGCTGATCCGCCGTGCCGACGACCGCGGCGTGTTCGTGCTGCTCGACCCCCGCACCCCCTCCCGCCTGCTGGCCGGCCTGCCGGAAGGCGTCACCCCCCAGCGCCTGGGCCTGGCCGAGACGGTGCGGCAGACAACCGCCTTCCTGGCCGAACGTTGAACCGCGCGCCGCCGCACGATACGCATGGCGCAAGCAAGGAACCGACCGATGCCGCACACCAAGATCCGCTTCAACGCCCAAGAGGCCCTGGTCTGCGCCATGGTGCTGATGTCCGCCGCCGACCGGCAGATGTCCGACGCGGAGCTGAAGATGATGTCCCGGCTGGTGCAGGAGCTGCCGGTGTTCGACGGCTTCCTGGCGCAGGAGATCGAGACGGTGACCGAGTCCTGCCTAATGCTGCTCGGCCAGAATGACGGGCTGGACCGCGCCTGCAGCCTGATCCGCGACGCCCTGCCGCCCCGCCTGCGCGAGACCGCCTACCTCCTGGCCTGCGAGGTGGCCGCGGCGGATGGCGACGCGACGCAGGAGGAGCTGCGCTTCCTGCAGGATTTCCGCATCGGCATGGATATCGACCGGCTGATCGCCGGCGCCATCGAGCGCGCCGCCAAGGCCCGCTACCAGATCGTCTGAGTTGCTGTCCGCGGAGCGGATGCACGCCCCCGGGCGCGAGCGCCCTCTGGCGATCCGGTCTGAACGGACAGAAAAAAGATGAGGGGCCCGGGGAGAATTCCTTCTCCCCGGCCTTTCCGTCTCGAAGGGGAGCCGCCGCCATGGACATCCGCCCCACCCTCGCCGCGCCCGATGACGACCCCCATCTCTGGCTGGAAGAGATCGAGGGCGAGCGCGCCCTGGCCTGGGTGGCCGCGCAGAACGCGCGCACCCTCTCCCGCCTGGCCGATTCCCGCTACGCCGCCGACCGCGACGGGCTGAAGGCGGCGCTGGACCGCCCCGGCAAGCTGCCGCACGTCACCCGCCGCGCCGGCTGGCTCTACAATTACTGGCAGGATGCGGCGCATCCGCGCGGCCTCTGGCGCCGCACCACCGAGGCCTCCTTCCGCACCGAGGCGCCGGAGTGGGAGGTGCTGCTCGACCTCGACGCCCTGGCGGCCTCGGAGGGCGAGGACTGGGTCTGGCAGGGCGCCACTACCCTTCCCGGCACGCATGACCGCGCCCTGCTGCGCCTCTCGCGCGGCGGCGGCGACGCGGTGGTGCTGCGGGAGTTCGACCTCGCCGCCCGCGCCGCCGTGCCGGGCGGCTTCGCGCTGCCCGAGGCCAAGAGCAGCGCCGCCTGGCTGGACCGCGACACGCTGCTGCTCTCCACCGCGCTGGGCGAGGGCAATGCCACCGCCTCCGGCTATCCGCGCCGGGTGCGGCTGTGGCGGCGCGGCACGGCGCCGCTGGAGGCGCCCGTGCTGTTCGAGACGGCGCCCGAGAGCATGGGGCTGTGGGGCGCCGTGGACCGCGAGGGCGGCGCCGAGCGGATCGTCTTCCTGGAGAAGACCGGCTTCTACGACACCATCGTGCATCTGGGCGACCGCACCGGCCCCACGGCGCGCATCCCGCTGCCCAGCGATGCCAGCTTTACCTGGCAGGCCGGCTGGCTGGCGGCGAAGCCGCGCACACCCTGGACCGTCGCCGGCACGGCGTACGCGCCGGACACGCTGCTGGCCTTCGACTTCGCCGCCGTGCTGCGCGGCGAATTTCTCCCGGTCGTGCTGTTCGAGCCGGCGCCGCGCCGGTCGCTGCAGGGTTTCTTCTGGTGCCAGGGCCGGCTGGTGCTCTCGGTGCTGGACGATCTGGCGCCGGTCTACACCCTGCTCACCCCGGGGAGTTGGGCGGCCGCCGAAATTCCCGGCCTGCCGCGCATCGGCGTGGTCGATCTCTGGCCGCTGGACAGCGAGCCGGAGGAATCCGACGGCACCCTGCTCGCCCTGGCGCAGGACCCGGTGACGCCGCCGCAATTGCTGCTGACCAGCACCGCTCCCGCCGCGCCCGCCCTGCTGAAGGCCTCCACCCCCAGCTTCGACGCCGCCGGGCTGACCGTCACCCGGCACCAGGCCGTCTCGGTGGATGGCGAGCGCATCCCCTATGTGCAGATCGGCCCCCGGGAGGAGAGCGACCCGGAGCGCGGCCGGGCGCCGGTGCACCTCTCCGCCTATGGCGGCTTCCGCGTCTCCCGCCTGCCCTACTACTCGGCCACGGTGGGGCGGCTCTGGCTGGAGAAGGGCGGCACCGCCGTCATCGGCCAGATCCGCGGCGGCGGCGAGTTCGGCACCGCCTGGCACGAGGCCGGGCGCGGCGCCGCCAAGGCCCGCAGCCATGACGACTTCGCCGCCATCGCCGCCGACCTCGTGGCGCGCGGCGTGACGGTGCCGGGGCGTATCGCGGCGGAGGGCGGCTCGAATGGCGGGCTGCTCATCGCCAACATGCTGACGCGCTACCCGGAGCGGTTCGGCGCCCTGTTCTGCACCATCCCGCTCATCGACATGCGGCGCTATACGAAGCTGCTGGCCGGCGCGAGCTGGATCGCCGAATACGGCGACCCGGAAAAGCCCGAGGAGTGGGACTTCATCCGCGCCTTCTCCGCCTATCACGCCGCCGAGCCGGGACGGCCCTACCCGCCCATCCTGCTCGCCACCACGCGGCGGGACGACCGGGTTCATCCCGGCCACGCCCGCAAGATGGCCGCCAAGCTCCAGGCACTCGGGTACGATGCCGGGTTCTACGAGCCGGAGGCGGGCGGCCATGGCTACGGCAAGGACAATGGCGAGGTCGCCAGCTTCTCCGCCCTCGGCGCCGCCTTCCTGCGGCGGGCGATCGGGTGGGAAGAGAACTAAGAAAAAAAGGCCGGGGGAAGGAATTCCCCCGGACCCCCATCTTTCTTCTTCGAACTGCCGGTCAGGGCCGGGACGGGATCGCCCCGCAACGGCCGCCAGTTCCGCCTGGGCAGGGCAGCCCGACGAAAAGGATCAGAGCGGCTTCAGGTTGGTGGCGGCGGCCTTGCCGCGCTCCATGACAACCTCGTAGCTCACCTTCTGGTTCTCGTTCAGCCCCTGCAGGCCGGCCTTCTGCACGGCGGTGATGTGCACGAACACGTCCTTCCCGCCATCGGAGGGAACGATGAAGCCGAAGCCCTTGGTCGCGTTGAACCACTTCACGGTGCCAGTCGCCATGCGACGCCACTCCTTGTTCGCATTGGCCGGGCAGGAGCGCCCGAGCCGATAACCCAGCCGGCGTCCCGGGACGGCTTGAAGAGCGACCGGGTCTCCGGAGGCACGGCAAGGCGAGCGGAAGCGTCTGGCGCGGATAGTGGGGCAGATCGTTTCTGAACTGTCAACGCAAACCGGAAAACGGGCAGCCGGATACGCAACGAAAAAAGGGGCGGCCCCTGCGGGCCGCCCCCTTGCCTTCCGGCGGGACCTGATCCGGGAGGATCAGAAGTCCATGTCGCCGCCCATGCCGCCCATGCCGCCCGGGCCACCGGCCGGAGCCTTCTTCTCAGGACGCTCGGCGATCATCGCCTCGGTCGTGATCAGCAGGGAGGCGATGGAGGCCGCGTCCTGCAGGGCGGTGCGGACCACCTTGGTCGGGTCGATGATGCCGGCCGCGACCAGGTCCTTGTACTCGTCGAGCTGGGCGTCGTAGCCGTACTCGTAGGTGCTGTCGCGCAGGACCTCACCGGCGATCACGGCGCCGTCCTTGCCGGCGTTCTCGGCGATCTGCTTCAGCGGCGCCTGGATCGCGCGGCGCACGATCTCGATGCCGACCTGCTCGTCGTTGTTCAGGCCCTTGAGGTCGGCCAGCTTCAGCGAGGCGCGCAGCAGGGCCACGCCACCACCGGGGACGATGCCTTCCTCGACGGCCGCACGGGTCGCGTGCAGGGCGTCGTCGACGCGGTCCTTGCGCTCCTTGACCTCAACCTCGGTGCTGCCACCGACGCGGATCACGGCGACGCCACCGGCCAGCTTGGCCAGGCGCTCCTGCAGCTTCTCGCGGTCGTAGTCCGAGGTGGTCTCCTCGATCTGCGCCTTGATCTGCTCCACGCGGCCCTCGATGTCGGACTTCTGGCCGGCACCGTCGACGATCGTGGTGTTCTCCTTCTCGATCCGGACCGTCTTGGCCTGGCCGAGCATGGCGAGCGTCACGGTCTCGAGCTTGATGCCGAGGTCCTCGCTGATCACCTGGCCACCGGTCAGGATCGCGATGTCCTCGAGCATCGCCTTGCGGCGGTCACCGAAGCCCGGGGCCTTCACGGCGGCGATCTTCAGGCCACCGCGCAGCTTGTTGACGACCAGGGTGGCCAGGGCCTCGCCCTCAACATCCTCGGCCACGATGATCAGCGGGCGGCCCGACTGAACCACCGTCTCCAGCAGCGGCAGCATCGGCTGCAGCTGGGACAGCTTCTTCTCGTGGATCAGGATGTAGGGATTCTCGAGCTCGGCGATCATCTTCTCCGCATTCGTGATGAAGTACGGGGAGACGTAGCCGCGGTCGAACTGCATGCCCTCGACGACGTCCAGCTCGGTCTGGATGCCCTTGGCTTCCTCGACCGTGATGACGCCCTCGTTGCCGACCTTCTCCATCGCGTGGGCGATCATCTCGCCGATCTCGGTCTCGCCATTGGCGGAGAGCGAGCCGACCTGAGCGACCTCGGCGGAGGTGGTGATCTTGCGGGTCTTGGACTTCAGGTCCTCGACGATGACGGCAACCGCCTTGTCAACGCCGCGCTTCAGGTCCATCGGGTTCAGGCCGGCGGCCACGGCCTTGGCGCCCTCGCGGATGATGGCCTGGGCCAGCACGGTCGCGGTGGTGGTGCCGTCGCCGGCCAGGTCGTTCTGCTTCGAGGCCACTTCGCGCACCATCTGCGCGCCCATGTTCTCGAACTTGTCGGCCAGCTCGATTTCCTTGGCGACCGTCACACCGTCCTTGGTGATGCGGGGCGCGCCGAAGGACTTGTCGATGACGACGTTGCGGCCCTTCGGGCCCAGCGTCACCTTCACGGCGTCGGCCAGAATGTCCACACCGCGCAGCATGCGCTCGCGGGCGGGAGCGCCGAACTTGACGTCCTTAGCAGCCATGGTTCTCTACCTCGTCAGATCTGTTGGGAAGAAGATGGGGTCCGCAGGCCGAAATCAGGCCGCGATCACGCCCATCAGGTCGGATTCCTTCATGATCAGCAGCTCTTCGCCGCTGATCTTGACCTCGGTGCCGGACCACTTGCCGAACAGGACGCGGTCGCCGACCTTGACGTCCAGGGCGACGACGACGCCCTGCTCGTTGCGCGCACCGGAACCGACGGCGACGATCTCGCCTTCCATCGGCTTCTCCTTGGCGGTGTCGGGGATGATGATACCACCCGCGGTCTTCTCCTCGGCGGTCAGCCGGCGGACGACGACGCGGTCATGCAGCGGACGAAACTTCATATGGCCCTCTCCTGACGCCCTGTGTGGCGCATTCAGCGACGGTTGCCTCGGCCGGCGGGCAAGCCTGTTAGCACTCACCCCCGGCGAGTGCTGACGATCTAGGGAAGAGTCCAAGCCACGTCAAGCAGCAAGCAGCACTCTTTGGCGATGAGTGCTAAGACACTGTTTGCGCAGGATTTTTCTTGCAGCCCCCTGTCACCCGCATGTCATGCTCCGGCACCCGAGGAGGGGAATCAGACTGGCCCGGCAGGCCGGGCCGCACCAGAACGGAGAGGAGTGCCCATGCTGCTGCGGGATATCGAAGCCTTCGTCCGCATTCCGGACTGGCGGCTGACCACGGCCGAGATCCTCTACCACCTGCCCGACCATCCGGGCCTGCTGCAGAGCTTCGTCTGGCAGAAGGTGGACCACGCGCCCCGCTTCCCGGAGCTGCACCGCTTCCTCGACTTCTGGCAGCGCGAGATCCAGGGGCCGCTGCACTCGGTGCGGGTGGCCTCCAGCGCCCTCGCCCGCCCGGCCGAGTTCCGCTACGCCGCCGGGCAGTTCACCCTGCACTGACAGGCGCTGCCGGGGCGGCCGGAAGGCCGCCTCACAGCACGGCCAGCAGCACCGCCAGTGTCGCCACCGAGAGGATGGTGGAGAGCAGCACCGTGGCACCCGAGCGCTCCGCCCCCGCGGCGTAGCGGCGGGCCAGGAAGAAGGCGTTGGCCCCCGTCGGCATGCCGGCCGCCAGCACCGCCACGGAAAGCGACAGCGGCGGCAGGCCCAGCAGCCGCCCCATCAGCCAGACCAGCGCCGGCATCAGCAGCAGCTTCAGCGCGGTGCAGAGCAGCGCCGAGGGCCAGTCCCGCCGCGCATCGAAGGCCACCAGGCTGGCACCGAGGCAGAACAGCGCCACCGGCGGCCCGGCCATGCCCGTCATCTCCAGGAAGCGCCGCGCCACGGGCGGCACCTCCAGCCCCGACTGGTAGATCACCAGCCCGGCCAGCACCGCCAGCACCACCGGGTTCCGCAGCACCGAGAGGAAGGTGGAGCGGGCGATGGCCAGGACCGGCGCGCGGGCATTGTGCGCGATCTCCCCCACCACCGTGCCAAGCGGCAGCAGGATCAGCGAATGCAGGCCGAGGATGGCCAGGAGCTGCGCCAGCCCCGCCTGGCCATAGGCGGCGATGACCAGCGGCACGCCGATCATGGCCGTGTTGCCGAAGGCGGCGTTGAGCGCGAAGGTGCCGCCCTCGTCCAGCTTCATCCCCAGCGCCAGCCGGCCCAGCAGCAGCGCCAGCGCATAGGCGGCGAGGCAGCCGCTGAAGAAGGCCAGCGCCGTCGCGCCGCCATTGGGGTGCGGCATGGTGGCGCCGTTCAGCAGCAGGCAGGGCATGGCGAGGCGGAAGACGAAATCCGTCATCCCCCGCAGCCCCTCTTCCGAGATCCAGCGGCGGCGCGCGGAGAGATAGCCGATGCCGATCATCACGAAGATCGGCATCACGACATTCAGCAGCATGGACATGGAAATGCCTCCGCGCGCGGCGCCCGGCGCGGGCCGGGCCGCCGCCGGGTCACGGGCGCAGCAGGCCGTCGATGAAGCCGGGCAGCCAGGGCTGCCGTGCCCGCGCGCTGCGCGCGGCATGGATGATGGCGCGCACCTCCGCCACGGTCTCGTGGAAGTCGGTGTTCACCAGGACATGGTCGAAATCGGCCCAGTGGCTGATCTCGTCGCGGGCGGCCTGCATGCGTCGGGCAATCTCTTCGGCGGAATCCTGGCCCCGGCCATGCAAGCGCCGTTCCAGCTCCTCCAGGCTCGGCGGCAGCAGGAACACGCTCACCACATCCCCCGGCAGCGCCCGGCGCAGCAGCAGGTGCCCCTGCCAGTCGATGTCGAACATCACGTCCCGGCCCGCCGCCAGCGCCTCCTCCACCGGGGCGCGCGGCGTGCCGTAGCGGCGGCCGAAGACATGGGCGCTCTCCAGCATCTGGCCGGCCGCCTCCATCGCCTCGAACTCGGCCTGGCTGCGGAAGAAGTAGTGCACCCCCTCCTGCTCGCCCGGGCGCGGCGCGCGGGTGGTGGCGCTTACGGAGAGGCGCAGCGCCGTCTCGCGCTCCAGCAGCGCACGGCTGACGGAGGACTTGCCGGCCCCCGAGGGGGCGGAGAGCACGAGGCAGAGCCCGCGCCGGGAGATACGGTTCATTCGACGTTCGCCGCCTGCTCGCGCAGCCGCTCGATGGCGGCCTTGAGGTCCAGGGAAAGCCGGGTCAGGGCCAGGCTGGCCGACTTCGCCCCCAGCGTGTTCGATTCGCGGCCGAATTCCTGCGTCAGGAACTCCAGCTTGCGCCCCACCGATTCGGCCGAGGCCAGCAGCGCCCGGGCGGCGCCCAGATGCGCGCCAAGCCGGTCCAGCTCCTCCCGCACGTCGGATTTCTGCGCCAGCAGCGCCACCTCGGCGGCCAGCCGCTCCTCCGGCACGCGGCTCTCGCCCTCCAGCAGCGCGGCCAGCGCGGCGGCGAGGCGGGCCCGGTGCGCGGCGGGCTGGGTGGCCGCCTCGGCGATGGCGGCGTCGCGCAGCGCGGCAATCTCGTCGAGCAGCGCCGCCAGGATCTCACCCAGCCGCCCGCCCTCGGCCCGGCGCGCCTCCGCCAGCCCCTCCAGGGCGATGGCGAAGCCTTCCGCCAGGGCGGCGTGGCGGGCTTCCAGCTCGGCCTCGACCGGCTCGGCCGTCTCGGCACGCAGCACGCCGGGCAGCGCCAGCACCGCCTCGGCGCGCGGGGCCGGGCAGCCGGGGATCTGCGCCGCCACCTCCAGCGCCAGCCGGATCGCCTGGGCCAGCGCCGCCGGGTCGGGCGTCAGGCGCGGCGCCCGCTCCTCGCGCTTCAGCGTCAGGGTGGCGGAGATGTTGCCGCGCCGGAAGCGCGACGCGGCGGCGTCGCGCAGCTTCGCCTCCAGCGGGTCCAGCCCGGACGGCAGGCGGAGCCGGACATCCAGCCCGCGCCCATTGACGCTGCGCAGTTCCCACACGAAACCCGTGCCATCCGGCAGGGTGCCCGCGTGCCGGGCGAAGCCGGTCATCGACGAGAGAGCCATGCCCGGCCTTCTCTTCCCCTCCGCTTCAGGATGCAAGGCATGGCGAACACGCCCTGGCGACAGATCGCGCTGACCGGCGCCTCCTCCGGGCTGGGTCGGGCGCTGGCCCTGGCCTGCGCCGCCCCCGGCGCCACGCTGCACCTGGCCGCGCGCGACGCCGGGCGGCTGGCGGAGACCGCCGCCGCCTGCCGCGCCGCCGGCGCCACGGTGCGCGAGACGGTGCTGGACGTGCGCGACGCCGCCGCCTGCGCCGCCTGGGTCGGCGCCATGCCGGAGATCGACCTGCTGATCGCCAATGCCGGAATCTCCGGCGGCACGGGCGGCGGCAGCGAGCCAGCGGAGCAGATCCGCGCCATCTTCGAGACCAACGTGACCGGCGTGCTGAACACCGCCCTGCCCGCCATGGCGCGCATGGCCGCGCAGCCGCCGGGCGCGGACGGGGTGCGCGGCCGGGTGGCGGTCATCGCCTCGGTGGCTGCCTTCTTCGCGGCGCCGGGGGCGGCGGCCTACTGCGCCAGCAAGTCGGCGGTGCAGCGCTGGGCGGAGGCGACCGACGCCACGGAGCGCGCCCGCGGCATCCGCCTGCACGCCGTCTGCCCCGGCTACATCCGCACGCCGATGACGGCGGTGAACCGCTTCCCCATGCCCTTCATGCTGGAGCCGGAGGCGGCGGCGCGGCGCACCCTGGCGGGGATCGCCGCCGGGCGCACCCGCATCGCCTATCCCTGGCCGACCTATGCCCTGGCGCGGCTGGCCGGCGCGCTGCCGCTGCGGGTGCAGGCCCTGCTGGCCAGCCGCGTGCCGGCCAAGCCGGTCACGGGAGGATAAGGCCGGCGGCTCAGCGCCGCGTGGCCAGCCAGACGCCCAGCAGCACCACCGCGCCCCCCAGCGCCACGCGCGGCTCGGGGATCTCGGAGAGCAGGAAGGCGGCCACCAGCGCGGCGAAGGGCGGCTCCAGATAGCCCACCATCGCCGCCTCGGTGGCGCGCGCCCGGCGCAGCAGCAGCACGTAGAGCGAGAGCGGCACGGCGGAGGCGAACACCCCCAGCACCACCAGCGAGAGCCAGATGGAGGCCGGCTGCGCGAACCCGCCCGGCGCGCCGAAGGCCAGGCCCAGCGTGCCGGCGATCAGCACCGCCATCACCTGCTGGCCCATCACAAGCTGCCCCGCCTCCTCCGGCCTGGCCCAGCGCATGTAGACGGTGCCGGCGGCGTAGGAGGCGGCGGTGCCCAGCATCAGCAGCGCGGCGCCGATGGTGGCGCCGCCATCCAGCGCCCGCGGCCCCAGGATGACGGCGATGCCGAGGAAGCCGAGGCCGAGCCCCAGCGCCATGCGCGGCCCCGGCCGCTCCTCCCGCAGCAGGAAGAAGGCCATCACCCCCACCAGCAGCGGCGTGGCGGACTGGATCAGCGCCGCCGGCGCGCTCTCGATGTCGCGCAGCGCGAGCGCGGTCAGCACGTTGGGCAGCCAGCCATTCACCGTGCCGATGACCAGGATGTGCCGCAGGCTGCGCCGCCCCGGCCAGCGCAGCGCGCCTCGCCACCACAGGAACAGCCCCACCGCCAGCGCCGCGAAGGCGCCGCGCGCCGTGGCCAGCGCCAGCGGCGGCATCACCCCCGCCACATGCCGCATCAGCGGGAAGGAGGAGCCCCAGAGCGCCGAGATCAGCAGCAGCTCCGCCCAAAGCCGGGCACGGCTCAACGGCAGCATGGCCGGGCACGGCCCAGCGGCGGCACGGCCGCGTGCGGCTCAGCGGCCACGCGTCACGGCCGGGCGCCGCGCTGCCGCTCGATCGCCCGCCAACGGGCGACGTTGCGGTTGTGCTCCTCCAGCGTGCGGGCAAAGGCGTGGCCGCCATTGCCATCGGCCACGAAGTAGAGGGCATCCGTCTCCTGCGGGTTCAGCACGGCGCGCAGCGATTCGAGCCCCGGACTGGCGATCGGCCCCGGCGGCAGGCCGCGGATGCGGTAGGTGTTGAAGGGATGGTCCCGCTCCAGGTCGGCACGGCTGAGGGGCCGGTCGAGCACGCCGCCATCGGCCGCGGCATAGGCCACGGTGGGGTCGGATTGCAGCGGCATGTTGCGCTTCAGCCGGTTGATGAACACGCCGGCCACCTGGCCGCGCTCCTCCGGCATCCCCGTCTCGCGCTCGACGATGGAGGCCAGCACCAGCGCCTCGCGCGGCGAGGCCAGCGGCAGCCCCTCGGCGCGGTCCTTCCACAGCCGCTCCAGCGCCTCGCGCATGGCGGCGCCGGCGCGGCGCGCCACGGCGGCGCGCGTGTCGCCCCAGCTATAGGCATAGGTCTCGGGCAGCAGCTCGCCCTCGTCGATCACCGGCATCTCCCCGGTCAGCCCCTCGGCCTGCTCCAGCAGCGTGGCCATCTGCCGGGCGGTCAGCCCTTCCGGCAGGGTCAGGCGGCGCTGCACGGGGCGGGCGTTGCGCAGCACCGAGACCACCTCGCGCAGCGAGCCCTGCGCCGGGAAGAGGTATTCCCCCGCCCGCAGCGGTCCCTCGTCGCGCGTCAGCCACACGCCGGCGGCGAACAGGCGGGGGTCACTTATGGCCCCCCGCTCGGCCAGCAGCGCGCCGATCGCCTCGGTGCCGCCGCCGCGCGGCACCACGATGGCGGTGGGCGCCGGCAGCGGCCCGGGCGAGACCCAGGCCTCGCGCGCCCACCAGGCGCCGCCGCCCGCCAGGGCCAGGAGCACCAGCAGCACAGCCAGGAAGATTCGCATGGAGGAGGAGCCTTTGTCGGATTGGCCGGAGCGGAGGCCCGGCGAAGGGGCAAAGGCTGGGGGAGGAGCGGATCTTCCCCCAGAAGCCGCGCCGCCGCGCCGGGATGGCGCGGCGGCGCTGGGTCAGGGCGCCTTGCGGAACAGGATCGAGGCGTTGGTGCCGCCGAAGCCGAAGCTGTTCGACAGCGCGATCTCGATGTTGCGCTGCTGCGGCTGCAGCGCCACCCGGTCGATCACGCTCTCCCGCGAGGGCTTGTGCAGGTTCAGCGTGGGCGGCGCCACGCCGTCGCGGATGGCGAGGATCGAGAAGATGCCCTCCACCGCGCCGGCCGCGCCGAGCAGGTGCCCGATGGCCGACTTGGTGGACGACATGGCCAGGCCCTTGCAGGCCTCGCCGAACAGCTTCTCCACCGCCTCCAGCTCCAGGTCGTCGCCCATCGGCGTCGAGGTGCCGTGCGCGTTGACGTACTGGATCTGGTCCGGGGTGATGCCGGCGTTCTTCAGCGTCGCCCGCATCGCCCGGTAGGCGCCGTCATGGCCCTCCGCCGGAGCGGTGATGTGGTAGGCGTCGCCCGACATGCCGTAGCCGATGACCTCGGCGTAGATCTTGGCGCCACGCTTCTTCGCGTGCTCGTATTCCTCGAGCACCACCACGCCGGCGCCCTCGCCCATGACGAAGCCGTCGCGGCCCTCGTCCCAGGGGCGGGAGGCTTCGGTGGGGGTGTCGTTGAAGCCGGTGGACAGGGCGCGGGCGGCGCAGAAGCCGGCCATGCCGATGTCGCAGATCGCCGCCTCGGTGCCGCCGGCCACCATCACGTCGGCATCGCCGAGGGCGATGAGGCGCGCCGCGTCGCCCAGCGCGTGCACGCCGGTGGCGCAGGCGGTGACCACCGCGTGGTTGGGGCCCTTGAAGCCGTAGCGGATCGAGACGTGGCCGGAAGCCAGGTTGATCAGCGCCGAGGGGATGAAGAAGGGCGACAGCCGCCGCGACTTGCCCTGCGCCACCATCTGCGCGTTCTCGGCGATCGTCGGCAGGCCGCCGATGCCGGAGCCGATCATCACGCCGGTGGCGTTCCGGTCATCCTCCGACTCCGGCACCCAGCCGGAATCCTCCACCGCCTCCACCGCCGCCACGAGGGCGAACTGGATGAAGCGGTCCATCTTCTTCTGGTCCTTGACCGGGATCCACTCGTTGAAGTCGAGCTTCCCCTCGGTCTTGGAGCCGGTCGGCACCTCGCCGGCGATCCGCGCCGGCAGGTCTTTCGCGTCGAACAGGCGGATCGGGCCGATGCCGCTCTCGCCCGCCAGCATCCGCTGCCACACATTCGCGACGCCGACGCCGAGAGGGCAAGCAATGCCCATCCCGGTGACGACGACGCGACGCGGCGTCGTCAGAGAACCAAACACGCGTTATCTCCCCCTGGCGTCCACGGCAGCGTCCATCGGGGCATGCCCGGAGGCATCCCCTTGGGCGTTCCCTGGGTGGCGCGGATGGAAGGCCTTCAGGCGGCCTTCTGCGCCTCGATGTAGTCGATCGCGTCCTTCACGGTCGTGATCTTCTCGGCGGCGTCGTCCGGGATCTCGACCCCGAAAGCCTCCTCGAACGCCATCACCAGCTCGACCGTGTCGAGGCTGTCAGCGCCCAGGTCGTCGATGAACGACGCCTCGGCGGTAACCTTGGCCTCTTCGACGCCGAGGTGCTCGACAACGATCTTCTTCACCTTCTCGGCGGTATCGCTCATCGCCCGAGTCTCTCCTGCTTGCAGACGCTGCCGGCGCTCCGGGTGGGGACAATCCCCGCCCTCGGCCCGCGCGGCATTAACATGGAAGCAGGCCGGGGAACAGATTTCCCGGCCCGCCGTTTCAGCTCATCGCCATCCCGCCGTTCACATGCAGGGTGGCGCCGGTGACCCAGCCCGCCTCGTCCGATGCCAGATAGGCAACGGCGGCGGCGATGTCAGCGGCCTCGCCCATCCGGCCCAGCGGAATCCGCTCCATCAGGCGCGTTTTCTGCTGTTCGTTCAGGGCGTCCGTCATCGGCGTCCGGATGAAGCCGGGCGCCACGACGTTCACGGTGATGCCGCGGCTGGCCAGTTCCTGGGCGAGCGACTTGCTCATGCCCACGAGTCCGGCCTTGGCCGCCGCATAATTCGCCTGCCCCGGGTTGCCGGTGGTGCCGACGATCGAGGCGATGGAGATGATGCGCCCCGCGCGGCGCTTCATCATGCCGCGCATGGCGGCCCGCGCCAGGCGGAAGGGGGCCGAGAGATCGACCTCCAGCACATCCGCCCAATCCTTGTCGGACATGCGCATGGCCAGCCCGTCGCGGGTGAAGCCGGCATTGTTCACCAGGATGTCGAGCCGGCCGAGCTCCGACTCCACCCGCTCCACCAGCGCCTGCGGCGCGGCGGGGTCGGAGAGGTCGGCGGGCGCCACCAGCGCGCCCTCGCCCAGTTCGGCCGCCAGCTCCGCCAGCACCGCCTCGCGCGTGCCGGAGAGGGCGACCTTCGCCCCCTGGCGGTGCAGCGCCCGGGCGATCTCGGCGCCGATTCCACCGGTGGCGCCGGTCACCAGCGCCACTTTTCCTTGCAGGCCGAACATCGCTCTCAGCTCCTTCCCGGGACGCGGGCCGTCAGAGGGTCTTGAGGAAGGCTTCGATCTCGGCGGGCCCGCCCACCGACATCGCCTGCGCCTCGGGCGCCAGCCGCTTCATCAGCCCGGTCAGCACCTTGCCGGCACCGATCTCGACGAAGCGGTCGCAGCCGAGGCCGGCCATGGTGGCCACGCATTCGCGCCAGCGCACCGTGCCGGTCACCTGCCGCACCAGCAGCTCGCGGATCTCGACCGGGTCGGTCGCCTTGGCGGCGGTGACGTTGGCCACCACCGGCACCAGTGGCGGGCGCAGCTCGGCCAGCGCCAGGGCCTCGGCCATGGCGTCGGCGGCGGGAGCCATCAGCGCGCAGTGGAAGGGGGCGGAGACGGGCAGCAGCATGGCGCGCTTGATGCCGGCCTCCTTGGCCAGCGCCACCGCGCGCTCCACCGCGCCGCGGTGGCCGGAGATCACCACCTGGCCGCCGCCATTGTCGTTGGCGGCCTCGACCACCTCGGTGGCGCCCTCCGGCGTCTCGGCGGCGCGGGCGCAGATCTCCTGCGCCTGGGCCATCTCGGCGCCGAGCAGCGCGGCCATGGCGCCCATGCCGGCCGGCACCGCCTTCTGCATCGCCTCGCCGCGCAGGCGCAGCAGGCGGGCGGCGGTGGGCACGTCGAAGGTCTGCGCGGCGGCCAGCGCGCTGTACTCGCCAAGCGAGTGGCCGGCGACCAGCGCCACCCGCTCCTTGAGGACGAAGCCGCCCTCCTGCTCCAGCACCCGCAGCACGGCCATGCTCACGGCCATCAGCGCGGGCTGGGCGTTGGCGGTCAGCGTCAGCTCCTCCGCCGGCCCCTCGAACATCAGCCGGCTGAGGCTCTGCTTCAGCGTCTCGTCCACCGCCTCGAACACCTCGCGGGCGGCGGGGAAGGCCTCGGCCAGCTCTCGGCCCATGCCGATGGCCTGGCTGCCCTGGCCGGGGAAGACGAAGGCGATCGACATGGCGGTGCTGGCGTCCTCATGCATTCTTGGCGTCATGGGCGGCGAGGCGCCGGGCATCCGGCTCGCCACGCCCCCAGGGCCCGGTCCATGAATGGTCCGTGAAGCCGCGCGGGGTAACGGGGCGGCACGGGGCTGTCAACGCCGCAACGCCGCGGCGGGCGCTTGGCCCTGGACTCGGGCGCCGGAATGTGGTCTACGCCGCCTCCCCTGCCGGGCGCGCGAGGCATCGCGCCCGGCTATGCCCGTTTGCGCCCTCCGGCATGGGTCGGTGCGGCCCCGGGCTGAGACAGCCACAGGGAGATCCCATGCCGCTGTATGAGACCGTGCTCATCGCACGTAACGACCTGACGCAGGCGCAGGTCGAGGCCATCGCCGACCAGGTCGCCACGACCATCACCGAAGCCGGTGGCGAGGTGAAGAAGCGGGAATACTGGGGCCTTCGGGGCCTGGCCTACCGCATCAAGAAGAACCGCAAGGGGCACTACATGCTCCTCGGCCTGGACTGCCCGGCGGCCGCCGAGCAGGAGGCGGCGCGTCAGCTCGGCCTCAACGAGGACGTGCTGCGCCACATGACGATCCGCGTCGAGGCGATCGACGCCGAGGCGCCGTCCGCCATCCTGGCCAAGCGTGGCGACGATCGTGAGCGCGACCGTGGCTTCCGCGGCCCCCGCCCGGCCGCCGGCCGCTTCTCGTCGGGCCGCCGCGAGCGGAACGACGACCGCGAGGAGTATCGCGCCCGCTCGCGCGACGATTCCGACAACGCTGGCGGCGAGGAGTAATCGATCATGTCCGAGACCAACACCGACGTGAACATCGCCGCCCGCCGCCCCGCCGTGGGCGCGCGCCGGCCGTTCTACCGTCGCCGCAAGTCCTGCCCGTTCTCGGGGCCCAACGCGCCGAAGATCGACTACAAGGACGTGCGCCTGCTCTCCCGCTTCCTGAGCGAGCGCGGCAAGATCGTCCCCTCCCGGATCACCGCCGTGTCGGGGAAGAAGCAGCGCGAGCTGGCCAACGCCATCAAGCGCGCCCGCTTCCTGGCCCTGCTGCCCTACGTCATCAACGACTGAGCGCAGCGGACGGGATGACGGACTGAGCGACGGATCGGCGCCGCGGCCATGAGCGACCCTCGGGGCACCTCCCGGACCGGCCTGACCAACGACCCCCGCCTGCTGGCGGGGGCGGCGGGCGGGCTCGTCTCGGCCTTCGCGGCGCTGTGGGCGTTCCACGGCCTGCCGGTGGGCATGGGGCTGTTCTGGCTCTCGCCGCTGCCGCTGTTCCTGGCGGGCCTCGGCTTCGGCCGGGCCGCCATGGGCATCGCGGTGGCGGTCGGCGCCTTCAGCCTCCTGCTGGTGACGCCGGGCCTGCTGCCGGTGCTGCTCTGGCTCGGCGTCTACGGCGTGCCGGCGATGCTGCTGCTGGGCAGCGGCCTGCAGCCCGGGCCGCGCATCGACCTGACGCTGCCGCTGGTGCTGCTCGGCCTGTGGCCGGCGCTGCTGACCGTGCTGGCCGCCTTCCTGGCCGGCGCGGAGGGTGGCCTGGAGGCCGCGCTGCGCAATGCCGTGCAGATCGGGCTGGACCGCATGGGCGCCGAGGCGCCGGATGCGGTGGTGGACCAGATCGTGCGGCTGAAGGCGGCGGCGCTGGCGCTGTGGATCGGCCTGGCGCTGCTGGCCAACGCCGCTGGCGCGCAGGGCTTCCTGCAGCGGCGCGGCCTGGCGCTCGCGCCGGCGGTGGATGCCGCCCGCCTGCACGCGCATGTGCATGGCGTAATCACTGCCATCGCGCCGCA
>NZ_JBHSCH010000041.1:0-42352 GCF_042651065.1 Teichococcus aestuarii | reverse complement strand
GGCCGGCGCCGCGCCGCGCCTGACGCTGCGTGGCCGCGAGGGCGAGGAGGAGGAGCGCCGCCCCGCCATCCGCCGCCCCGGCATGCCCGCCATGCCGGCCAAGAAGCCGGCCGCCGCGCCGACCAAGAAGCCGGCCGCCGGTGGCGACCGCCGCCGCGACGGCAAGATCGACGTCGCCGCCGCGATCGAGGGCGAGGACGAGCGCAGCCGCTCCATGGCCTCCGTCCGCCGCGCCCGTGAGCGCGAGCGCCGGCAGCAGGAGTTGCAGCGCCTCCGCTCGGACGGCGTGAAGGTGGTGCGCGACGTGGTGGTGCCGGAAGCCATCACCGTGCAGGAGCTCGCCAACCGCATGGCCGCCCGTGGCGGCGAGGTGGTGAAGGCGCTGTTCCGCATGGGCGTGATGGCGACGCTGACCCAGACCATCGACGCCGATACGGCGGAGCTGGTGGTCAACGAGTTCGGCCACCGCGTGCGCCGCGTCTCCGAGTCGGATGTCGAGCAGGGGCTGGAAGGCACCGTCGATGCCGACGAGGACATGCTGCCGCGTCCGCCGGTCGTCACCATCATGGGCCATGTCGACCACGGCAAGACCAGCCTGCTGGACGCGCTGCGCAAGACCGACGTGGCGGCGCGCGAGGCGGGTGGCATCACCCAGCATATCGGCGCCTACCAGGTGACGGTGCAGGGCGGCCAGAAGGTCACCTTCATCGACACGCCGGGCCACGCCGCCTTCACCGCCATGCGCGCCCGCGGCGCCAGCGTGACGGACATGGTGGTGCTGGTGGTGGCCGCCGATGACGGCGTGATGCCGCAGACGATCGAGGCGATCCACCACGCGAAGGCGGCCGGCGTGCCGCTGATCGTGGCGGTCAACAAGATCGACAAGCCGGGCGTCAACCTCGACCGCGTGCGGCAGGAGCTGCTGCAGCACGAGATCGTGGTGGAGAGCCTGGGCGGCGACACGATGGAGATCCAGGTCTCCGCCACCAAGGCGATGAACCTCGACAAGCTGCTGGAAGCCATCCTGCTGCAGGCCGAGGTGCTGGACCTGAAGGCGAACCCGAACCGGGGCGCCGAGGGCACGGTGATCGAGTCCAAGCTGGACAAGGGCCGCGGGCCGGTGGCCACGGTGCTGGTGCAGAAGGGCACGCTGCGCCAGGGCGACATGGTGGTGGCCGGCGCCGAGTGGGGCCGCGTGCGCGCCATGCTCGACGACAAGGGCCGCCAGCTGAAGGAGGCCGATCCGAGCCTCCCGGTCGAGATCCTGGGCCTGTCCGGGGTTCCGGCGGCGGGCGAGCCGCTCTCCTTCGTCGAGGATGAGGGCCGGGCGCGCGAGATCAGCGAGTTCCGCCAGCGCAAGCTGCGGGAGAAGCAGGCGGCCGCCGCCGGCGCCGCCCGTGGCACGCTGGCCGACATGATGGCCCGCGTCGCCGCCGGCGAGCAGAAGGAAGTGGCCGTCGTCGTGAAGGCGGATGTGCAGGGTTCGGCCGAGGCGCTCGGCGTGACCCTGAACAAGCTGTCGCGCGACGAGGTGAAGGTGCGGGTGCTGCACTCGGCGGTCGGCCAGATCACCGAGAGCGACATCCAGCTCGCCAAGGCCTCCAACGCCATCGTCGTCGCCTTCAACGTCCGCGCCACGGCGCAGGCGCGGGAGCTGGCGCAGCGCGAGGGCGTCGACATCCGCTACTACTCGATCATCTACGAGGTGGCGGACGACGTGGAGCAGCTGGTGCGCGGCAAGCTGGCGCCGATCCAGCGCGAGAAGTTCCTGGGCTACGCGCAGATCCTCGAGGTGTTCGAGGTCAAGCGCCTGGGCAACATCGCGGGCTGCCGCGTCACCGAGGGCGTGGTGCGCCGCGGCTGTGGCGTCCGCCTGCTGCGGGATGGCATCGTCATCCACCAGGGCGAGCTGGCGACGCTCCGCCGCTTCAAGGACGACGTCAAGGAAGTCACCAATGGCTACGAGTGTGGCATGAGCTTCGCCAACTACGACGCCATCAAGGTCGGCGACCAGATCGAGTGCTACGAGACCGAGACGGTGGCCGCCGTCTGAACGGAAAGCGCCGGGGGAAGGAATTCCCCCGGCACCCCCTTCTTTTTTCTGCAAGCTGCCGGTCAGGGTCGGGACAGGGTCCCATCAACGCCAAGGGGCCGGAGCTGTTCCCCGGACATACCATGGCCAAGAAACCTGCCACCGCCGGCGCTCCCAGCCAGCGCATGCTCCGCGTCGCCGAAGAGGTGCGCCACGCCCTCTCCGCCGTGTTCCTGCGCGGCGAGATGCACGACCCCGATCTCGACGGGCGGCACATCACCGTCACCGAGGTGCGCGCCTCGCCCGACCTCAGGCACATGACCTGCTTCGTCGCCGCCCTCGGGCGCGCCGTGACGAAGGAGGAGCTGCAGGGGCTGCGCCGCGTGCAGCCCTATCTGCGCACCCAGGTGGCGCGGGCGGTGCGGCTGAGATTCGCCCCCGAGATGCATTTCCAGCCCGACACGGCGCTGGACTATGCCATGAAGATCGACGCGGTGATGCGCCGCCCCGAGGTCCAGCAGGATCTCGCGCCCCCTCCAGGGAAGCCTGGCGCGCCGCAGGAGGATGACGAGGCGTGACAACCCCTGACGCGCCGCCGGACGTGGCGCCGATGATCCGCACCATCGCCATGCCGGCCGACACCAACCCGGCGGGCGACATCTTCGGCGGCTGGCTGATGGCGCAGATGGACCTTGCCGCCGGCAACGCCGCCGCCCGCCGCGCGCGGGGCCGATGCGCCACCGTGGCGGTGGAGGCCATCACCTTCCACTCCCCCGTGCGCGTCGGCGACGAGGTGAGCCTCTACGCCGAGGTGCTGCACACCGGCCGCACCTCCATGCGCATCCGCGTGCAGGCCTGGCGGCGGGAGCGGGAGAGCGACCACACCAACCGCGTGACGGAGGCGGTGTTCACCTTCGTCGCGCTGGACGCCACCGGCCGGCCCCGCCCCGTTCCCGCGAGCTGAGGGAAGGCCGGGGAACCCTGGTTTCCTGCGGGAGATCGCGGGAGGGCGGCGCCCTTCCGCAGACACGACGCATTCAAAGAGAATTTCATGGCACGCCCGAACCGCAAGCCGAAGGGCCGTCCGATGGATGGCTGGCTCATTGTCGACAAGCCTTCGGGCATCGGCTCCACCGATGTGGTGAACAAGCTGAAGCGCGCCTTCAACGCGCAGAAGGTGGGCCATGGCGGCACGCTGGACCCGCTGGCCACGGGCGTGCTGCCGATCGCCTTCGGCGCCGCCACCAAGATGGTGCCCTACGTCATGGACGGCACCAAGACCTACCGCTTCACGCTGCGGTTCGGCGAGGCGCGCGACACGGACGACGCCGAGGGCCAGGTCATCGAGACCAGCGACGCGCGCCCGACAGACGCGCAGATCCGCGCCGCCCTGCCCGCCTTCATCGGCGACATCATGCAGGTGCCGCCGATCTTCTCGGCCATCAAGATCAACGGTGCCCGCGCCTATGACCTGGCGCGCGACGGCCAGATCCCGGAGATGGCGGCGCGCCCGGCGCGGGTGGACAAGTTCGAGCTGGAATCCCGCCCCGACGCGGACACGGCGGTGTTCACCGTGCAGTCCGGCAAGGGCGTCTACATGCGCTCCCTGGCGCGGGACATCGCGCGCGCGGCGGGCAGCGTCGGGCACATCGCCGTGCTGCGGCGGATGCGTGTCGGCCCCTTCCTGGAGGAGGCGGCGATTCCACTGGACAAGCTGACGGGTTCGGAGGATACCCCGCCTCCTTCCCCGGACCTTCTGCTTCCCGTGACGACCGCGCTGGCCGACATCCCGGCACTGGCCCTCACCGAAGCCGAGGCCGCACGCCTCTCCTACGGACAGACCATCTCCATGGTCGAGTTCATGGGGCGGATACCCGGCGACGCCAGCCCCGATGGTGGGCTTGTGCGGGCAATGGCGGGGGAGCGCCTGAAGGGTCTCGTGCGCCTCGATTCCGGCTTGGTGAAGCCGGAGCGCTGGCTCAGCCCGGGCGACAACACCCTCCTCCCCGTCCAGCCGATGCCGGATGGCGAGACAGACTGAAAGGCACAAGCCGATGTCGACCGACGTGACCGAGATCGAGCGCCGCGCGAAGATCATCGCCGAGTACGCGATGAAGGAAGGCGACACGGGCAGCCCGGAAGTGCAGGTCGCCCTGCTCTCCGACCGCATCTCCTCCCTGACGGAGCACCTGAAGGCGCACCCGAAGGATTTCCACAGCCGCCGTGGCCTGCTGGTGCTGGTCGGCCAGCGCCGTGGCCTGCTGGACTATGTGAAGCGCAAGAACCAGGCCCGCTACCAGAGCCTGATCGAGCGTCTCGGCCTGCGCCGCTGACGGCTCCGGGCGCCGTCACAGCGCGCCTGGAAACGAACAGAAAAAAGATGGGGGTCCGGGGGAATTCATTCCCCCGGGCTTTTTTCATGCCGTCTCGTAAGCCAGCACGGCCGCCGCCAGATCCTCCCCTGCCCAGCCCACCGACTTGAACAGGGTGACCTCCGCCGCCGAGCGCCGCCCCGGATGCTCCCCGCGGCAGAGCTGGAACAGGTCGGCGGCGATGTGCCCCGGCCCGATCGCCCCTTCCGCGATGGCCTGCACCACATCCCCCGCCTCGGCCAGCGCGCCCGGGCGCGTGTCCACGAACAGGCTGGCGCGCGCCACCAGGCCAGCATCGCTCTCCCGCATGTCGGGCCGGAAGGCGCCGACGAGATCGACATGCGTGCCCGGCGCCACGTCCGCGCCGCGCAGCAGCGGCAGGGTGGAGAGGGTGGCGGCCGAGACGATGTCGGCCCCGGCGGGGTCGGGGCTGTCCACGGCGCGGGCCGGCAGCCCCTCGCCCGCCAGGGTGGCGGAGAGCCTCGCCGCGCTCTCCGGCCGGCGCGACCAGACGCGGATCTCCTCCAGCGGGAAGCGCGCGGCATAGGCCTGGGCCAGGGCATGGGCCACCTTGCCGCTGCCCAGCAGCAGCAGCCGGCGGCTTTCCGGGCGCGCCAGGAAGCCGGCGGCCAGCACGCTGGCGGCGGCGGTGCGGCGGTCGGTCAGCGTGCCGCCATCGAGAATCGCCAGCGGCCGCCCCGATTCGCCATCGGAGAGCAGGTAGACGGAATGCACCGCCTGCAGCCCCGGCTGGCGGGCATTGGCCGGGTTCACATGCACAATCTTCACGCCGGTGTAGCGGTGCGCCTGCCAGGCCGGCATCAGCAGCAGCGAGCCTTCCGCTGCCTCTTTTTGCGGCAGCGGATGGCGGTGCCGCAGCGGCGCCTCGCAGCCCTGGCGGAAGATGCCTTCCAGCGCGTCACGCAATGCCGGCCAGGGCAGCTTGGCTTCCGTCTCGGCCTTGTCCATCAGGCGCATCGGGCACGGTTCTCCTCGCTCCAGGTGGCCATCCTAGGCCTGCGCGCGGGCAGGGAAAGCCGTTGCGCCGCATGGCATACCGATTGCTAAACTCGGCGGACGGCAAAGCCTTCGGGGCGGAAACATGGCGTGATCATTGCGCCGCGTGCCTTGCAAGGCTAACGGGCAATCTGGGCGGTATCGCTGCGCGCCCAGCGCGGCGGAATGCCCCGGTCCCCGGTGCCGCCTCGCCGGACTCAGGGGAGGAGCCGCCGGCAAACAGCCGGATGGCGGATAAGAATTGGGAGAGAGTTTATGAAGCCCATGCGGCTTTCGACCTTCCGCGCACTCGGCGCGGCTGCCCTGGCCACCGCCCTCGCGGCGCCGGCCATGGCCCAGCAGCCGGCCCAGAACGCCGCCACCATGGATGCCGTGAAGTCACGCGGCACGCTGAGCTGCGGCGTGAACACCGGCCTGGCCGGCTTCGCGCAGCCCGACAGCCAGGGCCGCTGGCAAGGCTTCGACGTGGAGTACTGCCGCGCCCTGGCGGTCGCCCTGTTCAACGACGCCAGCAAGGTGCGCTACGTGCCGACCACGGCGCAGAACCGCTTCACGGCGCTGCAGTCCGGCGAGATCGACGTGCTGCCGCGCAACACGACGGCGACGCTCTCGCGCGACACCTCGCTCGGCCTCGATTTCCCGGCCATCAACTTCTATGACGGCCAGGGCTTCATGGTGAAGGCCTCGCTCGGCGTGAAGTCGGCCAAGGAGCTTGACGGCGCCACGGTCTGCGTGCAGCCCGGCACCACCACCGAGCAGAACCTGACGGACTGGTTCCGCGCCAGCAACCTGAAGTTCACGCCCGTCATCATCGAGCGGCTGGAGGAGCTGGTCTCCGCCTATGTGGCCGGCCGCTGCGACGCCTACACGACGGATGTCTCCGGTCTCGCCGCCACCCGCTCCGCCCAGCCCAACCCGGGCGAGCACGTGATCCTGCCCGAGGTCATCTCCAAGGAGCCGCTCGGCCCGTCCGTGCGCCATGGCGACCAGCGCTGGGCCGACCTCGTCCGCTGGACGCACAACGTCCTGGTGGCCGCCGAGGAGCTCGGCATCTCCAGCAAGAACGTCGACCAAGCGGTGGCGAACGACCAGCGCCCCGAGGCGCAGCGCCTGCTCGGCAAGACCGGCGGCCTGGGCCAGATGCTGGGCGTGAGCGACGCCTGGGCGGTCAACGTCATCAAGGCGGTCGGCAACTACGGCGAGATCTTCGAGAAGCACCTGACCCCGCTCGGCATCCAGCGCGGCCCGAACGCGCAGTGGACGCAGGGCGGCCTGCAGTACTCGCCGCCGTTCCGCTGAGCGCGGGCGGCTGAACGAAGCGGGGCCGGCGGCATGGCCGGCCCCGCGCTCCCGCCCCGCCCCCCGTTCCTCGTCCCGCTGCGGGCAGCCGGGGGTGCAGGCGGGGCGGACCGACCGAGCGGGCAAAGAGACACACAACGGGGCTTCAACGCATGTCCGACACCGCCGCCGATCCCCGGCTGCTGCGCGCGCCACCCAAGCGAGGAATCCGGCTTTCCTGGGCCGATGAACGGTTCCGCTCCATCATCTGGCAGATCCTGGTGGTGGGCGTGGTGGTCGGCATCGTCTGGTGGCTGGTCCGCAACACGGCGCACAACCTTGAGGTCCGGCGCATTGCCACGGGCTGGGGCTTCCTCTCGCGCGAGGCCGGGCTGCCGGTCGCCGAGAGCCTGATCCCCTACAGCCCGACCGACACCTATGCCCGCGCCCTGATGGTAGGCGTGCTGAACACGCTGAAGATCGCCGTGGTCGGCGTGGTGGTGGCCACCATTCTCGGCACGATGGTCGGCATCGCCCGGCTGTCGAAGAACTGGCTGCTCTCGCGCATCGCCGCCGCCTATATCGAGGTGGTGCGCGACCTGCCGCTGCTGCTGCAGCTGCTGTTCTGGTACGCCATCCTGCAGGGCCTGCCGGCCCCGCGCCAGGCGCTGCACCCGGTGGAGGGCGTGTTCCTCTCCAACCGCGGCCTGAAGCTGCCCTGGATCCAGTGGCAGGATGCGCACAGCTTCGCGCTGCTGGGCCTCATCCTCGGCATCGTCGGCGCCGTGTTCTACGCCCGCTCCGCCCGCGCGAAGCAGATGGCCGATGGCCAGCCGCGCAAGGTGTGGCCGGTGGCGGCGGGGCTGGTCCTCGGCCTGCCGGTGCTGATCTGGGCCGGCCTCGGCGCCCCCTGGCAGGGCGACATCCCGGCGCTGCGCGGCTTCAACTTCCAGGGCGGCCTGACCATCACGCCGGAATACTTCGCGCTGCTGATCGGCCTGGTGATGTACACCGCCGCCTTCATCGCCGAGATCGTCCGCGCCGGCATCCTCTCGGTGGCCAAGGGGCAGTGGGAGGCGGCGGAGGCGCTCGGCCTGCAGCGCGGCCGCATCCTGCGCATGATCGTGCTGCCGCAGGCGCTGCGCGTGATCGTGCCGCCGATGACCAGCCAGTACCTGAACCTGACCAAGAACTCCTCCCTGGCCGTGGCCATCGGCTACCAGGACATCGTCTCGATCTCGAACACCACGCTGAACCAGACCGGCCAGGCGATCGAGGGCATCGCCATCATCATGGTGGTCTACCTGACCATCAGCCTGTCGATCAGCCTCTTCATGAACTGGTACAATGCGCGCATCGCGCTGGTGGAGCGCTGAGCATGGGCATGCCGAACCTTCCGGGCCACAGCCCGCGCATCGTGCAGTCCCCGGGCTTCGCCGGCCCAAGGGCCGGCAAGTCTTCGCCCGGCTTCGCCGGCCCAAGGGCCGGCAAGTCTTCGCCCGGCTTCGCCGGCCCAAGGGCCGGCTACGCGATGTCTGGCTTCGCCGGCCCAAGGGCCGGCTACGCGGCGCGCATCGCGCTGGTGGAGCGCTGAACCATGGCTGAGATCACCGCCGAAGCCACCGCCCCCCGCCCGGCGCAGGACGCCGAGCTCGGCCACCGCCGCCCGCCGCTGCTGGCGGTGGGGCCGCTGGCCTGGGCGAAGGCGAACCTGTTCTCCTCCTGGATCTCCACCGCCGTCACCCTGGCGCTGGGCTACCTGCTCGTCCGCTGGACGATGGGCTTCATCGACTGGGCCTTCATCAACGCCATCTGGTCGGTGCCCGTCACGCCCCAGGGGGCGCAGACCCAGGCCTGCCGCGCGCTGGGCGGCACCGGCGCCTGCTGGGCGGTGGTGACGGAGAAGCACCGCTTCATCCTGTTCGGCACCTACCCCTATGAGGAGCACTGGCGGCCGGCCATCTGCGTCCTGCTGTTCATCGGCCTCTACATCGTCTCCGCCATGCGCCGCTTCTGGCGGCCGGCGCTGGCGCTGATCTGGCTGGCCACGCTGGCGGTGATCGGCGTGCTGATGTGGGGCGGCATGCTGGGCCTCTCCTATGTGCCGCAGGAGCGCTGGGGCGGCCTCGTCATCACGCTCATCCTGGCCACCTTCGGCATCGCGCTCGCCTTCCCGCTCTCCATCCTGGTGGCGCTCGGCCGGCGCTCCAGCATGCCGGCCATCAAGACGCTCTGCGTGCTGTATGTGGAGCTGATCCGCGGCGTGCCGCTCATCAGCCTGCTGTTCATGGCCAGCGTCATGTTCCCGCTCTTCCTCCCGGAGGGCATGAACATCGACAAGCTGCTGCGCGCGCAGATCGCCATCATCCTCTTCGCCGCCGCCTACCTGGCCGAGGTGGTGCGCGCCGGCCTGCAGGCCCTGCCGCGCGGCCAGTACGAGGCGGCCGACGCGCTCGGCCTCACCTACTGGCAGAAGACCGGCTTCATCATCCTGCCGCAGGCGCTGCGGCTGGTGATCCCGCCGCTGGTGAACACCTTCATCGGCTTCTTCAAGGACACCTCGCTGGTGCTGATCATCGGCATCTTCGACCTGCTGACCGCCGGCAAGACCGCCATCGTCGAGCCGGCCTGGCAGGGCTTCGGCATCGAGATCTACGTCACGGTCGGGCTGATCTACTTCGTCTTCTGCTTCGCCATGTCCCGCTACAGCCAGGGGCTGGAGGCGGAGCTGAACCGCCACCGCGTCCGCTGAGATGCCGGCCATGACCATCCTCACCCAGGGACCGCACGCATGAGCACCACCATGGATCCCGCGGGTGCCGCCCCGCACCTCGCCTCCGCCGCCCGCACCGACGCGCCGCCGGCCATCGTGCTGGACAAGGTGAACAAGTGGTACGGCAGCATGCATGTGCTGCGCGACGTGACGCTGAGCGTCGCCACCGGCGAGCGCGTGGTGGTCTGCGGCCCCTCGGGCTCCGGCAAGTCCACCATGATCCGCTGCATCAACCGCCTGGAGCAGCACCAGGAGGGGCGCATCATCGTCGACAACATGGAGCTGACCGACGACACGCGCAGCCTGGACGCCATCCGCCGCGAGGTCGGCATGGTGTTCCAGAGCTTCAACCTGTTCCCGCACCTGACCATCCTCGAGAACTGCACCCTGGCGCCGATCTGGGTGCGGCACATGCCGAAGAAGGAGGCGGACGAGCTGGCCATGCACTACCTGTCCCGGGTGAAGATCCCGGAGCAGGCGAACAAGTACCCCGGCCAGCTCTCCGGCGGGCAGCAGCAGCGCGTGGCGATCGCCCGCGCGCTGTGCATGAAGCCCAAGATCATGCTGTTCGACGAGCCGACCTCGGCGCTCGACCCGGAGATGATCAAGGAGGTGCTCGACACCATGGTGGGGCTGGCCGAGGACGGCATGACCATGGTCTGCGTCACCCACGAGATGGGCTTCGCCCGCCAGGTGGCGGACCGGGTGGTGTTCATGGACCGCGGCGAGATCGTCGAGTCGGGCGTGCCGGAGCAGCTCTTCAACGACCCCAAGACGGACCGGCTGAAGACCTTCCTCAGCCAGATCCTGCGCGGCCACTGAGCCGCGGGCGGGCCGGGGGCGGCTGCCCGCCCCCGGCCGCTCACGGAGCTGCCTCTTGCGGCGGCGCCCGGTGGCATCCTAGACCTTGCCGCCCGGCATCCTCACAGCACGGCAGTGTCCCAGCACCCTTCATCCCCGGCCTCGCGCCCCCTCACCCCCGCGCTGCTGCTTGGCGTGCTGGGGGTGGTCTATGGTGACATCGGCACCAGCCCGCTCTACGCGCTCCGCGCCTCGCTGCTGCATTTCGCGGCGGACGGGCTGGAGGATTGGGAGATCCTCGGCGTCCTCAGCCTGATCTTCTGGTCGCTGATCCTGGTGGTCACGATCAAGTACGTGCTCCTCGTGCTGCGGGCCGACAACCGCGGCGAGGGCGGCATCCTGGCGCTGATGGCGCTGGCCCAGCGCGTGACGCGCGGCGAGCGCGGCCGCATGCTGGTGCTGCTGGTGGGCATCGCCGGCGCCTCGCTGTTCTTCGGCGACGGCATCATCACACCCGCCATCTCGGTGCTCTCGGCGGTGGAGGGGCTGAAGGTCATCTCCCCCGCCTTCACCGGCGCGGTCATCCCCATCTCGCTCGGCGTGCTGCTGGCGCTGTTCCTGGTGCAGTACAAGGGCACGCATGTCATCGGGAAGGTGTTCGGCCCGGTCACGGCGCTCTGGTTCGGCAGCCTCGCCATCCTCGGCCTGGTCGAGATCGCGGTGCAGCCCAGGGTGCTGCTGGCGCTCTCGCCCTACTACGCCGTCGAGTTCTGCGTGAACTACCACCTCGCCGCCTTCATCGCCCTCGGCTCGGTGGTGCTGGCGGTGACGGGGGCGGAGGCGCTCTATGCCGACATGGGCCATTTCGGCGCCCGCCCCATCCGCCTCGTCTGGCTCTGGGCGGTGCTGCCGGCGCTGACGCTGAACTATTTCGGCCAGGGCGCCCTGCTGCTGACCGATCGCGCGGCGCTGGAGAACCCGTTCTACCTGCTCGCCCCCGCCTGGTTCCGGCTACCGCTGGTGGTGCTGGCCACCTGCGCCACCATCATCGCCAGCCAGGCCATGATCTCGGGCGCCTACTCCATCGCCCGGCAATGCGTGCAGCTCGGCCTGCTGCCGCGCCTCGTCGTCTGCCACACCTCCGAGACGGAGGAGGGGCAGATCTACATGCCGCAGATCAACCTCGCCCTGCTCGTCGGCGTCGTCATCCTGGTGGTCAGCTTCCACGACTCGGACAGCCTGGCGGCGGCCTACGGCATCGCCGTCACCGGCACCTTCCTCTGCACCACCTCGCTGGCGGGGCTGGTGCTGCGGCGGCAGTTCGGCTGGTCGCGCCTGGCGGTGGGGGCGATCATCGTGCCCCTGTTCCTGCTCGATTCCGGCTTCTTCATCTCCAACGTGCTGAAGGTGCCGGATGGCGGCTGGGTGCCGCTGCTGCTGGGCGCCGGGCTGTTCGTGCTGATGCTCACCTGGCGGCGCGGGCGGGAGCTGCTCTTCGCCCGCTTCCGGCAGGACAGCCTGCCGCTGAAATCCTTCCTGGCGCGGCTGCCGCAGTCCCGCACCATCCGCGTGCCGGGCATCGCCGTGTTCATGACCGGCCAGGCCGACTACGTGCCCGCCGCCCTGCTGCACAACCTCAAGCACAACAAGGTGCTGCACGAGCGGGTGCTGTTCGTCACGGTGGAGAACCTGGACGTGCCCCAGGCGCCGCAGCGGCGGGAGGTGACCGAGCTGGCGCCGGGCATCCACCGCGTCATGCTGCGCTACGGCTTCCAGGAGAGCCCCAACATCCCGCGCGAGCTGGAGGCGCTGCACGAATACGGCGTGCAGTTCGAGGCCATGCAGGCCAGCTACTTCCTCGGCCGCGAGACGCTGGTGGCCTCCTCCGTGCCGAAGATGGCCGCCTGGCGGCAATGGCTGTTCTCGGTGATGAGCCGCAATTCCATGCCCGCCACCGAGTTCTTCCGCATCCCGAGCGACCGGGTGGTGGAGCTGGGCGTGCGGGTGGCCATCTGAGCCATGGAGCGCCCCCGGCTGCTGATCCTCGGCGCCGGGGGGCATGGCCGCGCCGTGCTGGAGCTGCTGCGGGACGCCGGCTTCCCGCCTCCCCTCGGCGTGCTGGACGACGGCCCGGCCAGCCCCGGCCTGCCCGGCGTGCCGCATCTCGGGCCGCTCTCCCGCATGGCGGCGCTGCGGGCGGAGGGCGCCGCCGCCGCCCATGTGGCGCTCGGCCACAACGCCACGCGGCGCCGGCTGGGCGAGGCGCTGCTCGCGCTCGGCTACGCGCTGCCGGCGCTGCGCCACCCTTCCGCCATCGTCGCCGGCACCGCCACCCTGGGCGCGGGCAGCGTGGCCATGCCGCGCAGCGTGGCGGGGGCGGCGGCCCGGCTCGGGGCGCATTCCATCCTGAACACCGGCGCCATCCTGGAGCATGACGCCGTGATCGGGCCGGGCTGCCACATCGCCCCCGGGGCGGTGCTGGGCGGCGGCGTCCGGCTCGGGGCGGAGGTGCTGGTCGGCATCCTGGCGGGAATCAGGCCGGGAACCGCCGTGGGGGATGGCGCCACCATCGCGCTCGGCGCGGCGGTGGTGGGAGATGTGCCGGCGGGCGCCACCGTCTCCGGGGTGCCGGCGCGGGAAAAGGCGTAACAAACGCGCGGGGGCCGGGGGTTCCTCCTGCCGGCCTCTTCTTTTCCGCCCCGTTCGGGCGTGGAATGCAGCCGGAAAGCCCCGGGCAAGGGGCGGGAGGAACGCATGAACCGCAGGGAACTGGCGCAGGGGATGATCCTGGCCGGCACCATCCTGGGCACGGGGGGCCTCGCCGCCCCGGCCCGCGCGCAACCGGCCGGCGCCGGGCCGGAAGCCTGGACGACGGCCTGGACCGGCTCGGCCCAGGGGCCCTACCCGGTGGGCAACCCCTCGGCCCAGCCCAACCAGTCCTTCGCCTTCCCCGATCCGGCGGAAGGCGCGCGGGACCAGACCTTCCGCCTGGTGCTGCGCCCCGATCTCTGGGGCCGGCGGGCGCGGCTCCGCTTCACCAACGCCTTCGGCACGCGGCCGCTGCGCCTCGCCGGCGTGCATGCGGGCCTGCATTTCGGCGGCGCGGCGCTGGTGCCGGGCAGCAACCGACCCGTGCTGTTCGGCGGCGCGGCCGAGGCCACCATCCCGCCCGGCGGCCAGCTCTGGTCGGACGCCGTGGAGTTGCCCTTCGCCGCCGAGCCGGACGCCGCCCTGCTGATGGGCCGCAAGCTGGCCGTCTCCTTCCACGTCCCCGGCCCCTCGGGCCCGATGACGTGGCACGCCAAGGCGTTGCAGACCTCCTATGTCTCGCCCCCCGGCAGCGGCGCGCAGGGCGCGGAGGAGGGCGAGGCCGCCTTCCCCTACTCCACCGCCTCCTGGTTCTTCCTCGACGCGGTGGATATGGCGGCGCCCGCCGGCACCCCCGTGGTGCTCTGCTTCGGCGATTCGATCACCGACGGCACCGCCTCCACCATGAATGGCGACGACCGCTGGCCGGACGTGCTCTCCCGCCGGCTGCACGCCACGCTGGGCAACCGGGTGGCGGTGGTGAATGCCGGCATCGGCGGCAACCAGGTGGTCGGCCCCGCCGAATACAGCCCGGAAAAGCCCTTCCCCGGCGGCCCCTCGGCGCTGGCGCGGATGGAGCGGGACATCATCTCCCTCTCCGGCATCCGCACCGTGGTCTGGCTGGAGGGCACCAACGATTTCAGCCGCAACGGCAATGCCAGCTTCGAGGCGGTGCGCGACGGGATGCGCCAGGGGGTGGAGCGGCTGCGCGCCGCCATCCCCGGCCTGCGGGTGGTGGGCGCCACGGTGACGCCGGCGCTGGGCAGCAGCAGCGCCGCGCATGGCCATGCCGAGCAGGACGAGAAGCGCCGGCAACTCAACGCCTTCATCCGCGAGGGCGGGCTGTTCGACGCGGTGGTGGATTTCGACGCCGCCACGCGCGACCCCGCCACCGGCGGGCTGAAGCCCGAGATGGTGCCCGACTCGACCACCGGCGCCGCGGGCGACAAGCTGCACCCCAACCGCGCCGGCTACCTCGCCATGGGCATGGCGGTGCCGCCCGGGGCGGTGCTGCCGAAGGGCTGAGCGGGCCTTGGCCCGGCGGGAACGCCGGGCCGGAGCTTACCTCACAGCAGCACGTATCTCTCCGGCTGCAGCGGCTCGGGCAGGGCCGCCTCGCCCAGCGCCTCGCGCAGGTCGATCTCCACCACCCGCGCGATGGCGTCCAGCGGCAGGTCGTTGGCGGCGCGGCCGAAGGGGTCCTCCAGCTCGTCGGCCAGCTCGTCCAGGCCGAAGAAGGTGTAGGCCAGGATCGCCACCACCACCGGCGTCGCCAGCCCCAGCGTGCCGACGAAGCCGAAGGGCAGCAGCAGGCAGAACAGCCAGGCGGTGCGGTTCAGCAGCAGCCAGTAGGCGAAGGGGGTGGGCGTGTTGCGGATGCGCTCGCAGCCCGTCTGCACCGCGTTCAGCGCCGCGAGGTGGCCGTCGAGCCGGGCATAGAGCACCTCGCCGATGCGCCCCTCCGCCCGGCAGGCGGCGAAATCGGCGGCGCAGGCGCGCAGCGCCGCCTGCAGCGGGTTGCGCGTGCCGGGGAGCGCCGCGGCCTCCGCCACCGGCAGCCAGGGGCCGAGGGCGGCGGTGGCATCCTCCCCGCGCAGCTGCGCCGCCAGGCCGCGCGCGAAGCCCGCCACGCGGTACAGCACGCGCTGCCGCAGCGCCGCATCCGCCGCGAACAGGGTGGTGACCTCCCGCGCCAGGTCGCGCGCCGCGATCACCAGCGCGCCCAACAGGCCGCGCGCCTCCCACCAGCGCGCGTAGCAGGTGTTGGTGCGGAAGCCGAGGAAGATGGACAGCGCCAGCCCCATGAAGGTGAAGGGCACCGCCGTCACCTGCGGAAAGAGGTGCGGATAGCTGAGGTCGGCGAGGGTCAGCAGCGTGGCCAGCGTGGTGACGACGGCCAGCCGGCTGGCGATGCGCGGCACGATGGAGCCGCGCAGGATGAAGAGCAGGCCGAGCGGGCCGGGGCGGGGGCGCAGGATCATGGCGGCCGCACCATCCTCCCGCCGGGGGCGGGAGGGAAGCCACCCCGGCGCGGTTTCCCTCCCGCGCCGGGCGCTAACGCCCGGCCATGGCCCCTCCGGGCGCTAACGCCCGGCCATCGCCTTGTTCTCCAGCCGCGAGATCAGCCGCACCAGCGGCCAGAGCAGCAGGAAGTAGGCCACCGCCGCCGCCACGATGGGTGTGGCGTTGTAGGTGGCGTTCTGCGCCTGCCGCGCCTGGAACAGCAGCTCCGGCAGCGCGACGACGGAGGCGATGGAGGTGAGCTTCACCACCTCCAGCGTGTTGCTCACTAGGTCGGGCAGCACGTTGCGCACCGCCTGCGGCAGGATGACATGGCGCAGCGCCTGCCCGCGCGTGAGGCCGGTGGAGCGCGCCGCCTCCATCTGCCCCGCCGGCACGCTGCCGATGCCGGCGCGCAGCACCTCGCCGTAATAGGCGCCGGTGTTGAGGAAGAAGCCGATGGCCACCGCCCCCCAGGCGCCGACATCGATGCCGGCGAAGGGCAGCCCGGCATAGAGGAACACCAGCAGCACCAGCGGCGGGATGGCGCGGAACAGGTCGGTCCACGCCGCCGCGGCGAGGCGGATGCCGCGCGGCCCGGAGGTGGAGAGCAGCGCCAGGATGACGCCGCCCGCGAGGCCGAGCGGCACGGTGATGGCGGAGAGCGCCAGGGTGTAGAGGAAGCCCTGCCACAGGATCGGCCAGGCCTCGCGCAGGATGTCGCCGTTGAGGAAGGCGAAGAGGAACTCTTCCATGGGTGGCGGCTCCCTCAGCGCTTCCAGGCGAAGCGCGTCTCGACCCAGCGGCCGAGCGCGACGACGGGGATGAACAGGATCAGGTAGGCGATGGCGCCGAGCGTCAGCGGCGAGGGGTTGGCCGAGAAGGACATGGCGCTCTGCGCGGCGCCGAGGATTTCCGCCACGCCCACCACCGAGCCCAGCGCCGTGCCCTTGGTGATGGCGATGGTGCGGTTGGTCAGCGGCGGGATGGTGATGCGCAGCGCCTGCGGCAGCACCACCAGCCGCAGCGTCTGGAAGAAGCCGAGGCCGGTGGAGCGCGCCGCCTCCCACTGCCCCTTCGGCACGGCGGTGATGCCGGCCCAATAGATTTCCTCGGCGAAGGCCATCAGCACCAGGGTCAGCGAGAGCCAGGTGGCGGCGAAGCCCGACATGCCGAGCCCCATGGCCGGCAGCCCGAAGAACAGCAGCACGATGATGACCAGCGGCGGCAGGGCGCGGAACAGGTCGACCACGAAGATGATCAGCCAGTTCAGCGGCCGGATGCCGCAGGCGCGCAGCAGCGCCAGCGCCAGCCCGAGGGCGAGGCCGGACACCACGATCAGCAGCGCCAGGATGACGGTGAGCCCCAGCCCCTGCGCGATCAGCGGCAGGTAGGTGCCCATCACCTTCAGGTTGAAGAAGGAGAAGAGGAAGCTTTCAAGACCGCCCATGGCGCGCGCCCCGCCGCCTCAGTGCCGGTCGATCTGGCGGATGAAGGCGCGGGTGCGCTCGTGCCGCGGGTCGCCGAAGATCTGGGCGGGCGGCCCTTCCTCCAGCTTCTCGCCATCGGCCATGAACACCACGCGGTCGGCGGCGGCTTTCGCGAAGGCCATCTCGTGGCTCACCACCACCATGGTCATGCCGTCCTGCCGCAGCTCGCGCATCACCGCCAGCACGCCCCCCACCAGCTCGGGGTCCAGCGCGCTGGTCGGCTCGTCGAACAGCATGACGCGCGGCTCCAGCGCGATGGCGCGGGCGATGGCCACGCGCTGCTGCTGCCCGCCCGAGAGCTGCGCCGGGTAGTGGTCCATCCGCTCGGCCAGGCCGACGCGGTCGAGCGCCCGGGCGGCAGCCTCCTCGGCCTGGGCGCGCTCCTGCTTCAGCACCTTGCGCAGCGCCAGCATCACGTTCTGCCGCGCCGTCATGTGCGGGTAGAGGTTGAAGCTCTGGAACACCATGCCGATGCGCCGGCGCGCCGCGTTGATGTCGGTGGCACGGCTCAGCAACTCGATGCCGTCGACATGGATGGAGCCGTCATCCGGCTCCTCCAGCCGGTTCAGGCAGCGCAGCAGGGTGGACTTGCCGGAGCCGGAGGGGCCGATGATGAAGACCAGCTCGCGCTCCGCCACGCTGAGGTCGACGCCCTTCAGCACCGTCAGCGGGCCGAAGCGCTTCCACAGGCCCCGCGCGTCGACGATCGGCCGGGTGGCCGCGGCGGCGGGGGAAGGGGCGGGACGGGTCATGGCGGCTCCTCGGCTGTTCCGCGGGGAGCCTCATAGGCCAGTTGCGGAAGCGGGGCAAAATGTCGCTGTGCAATTTCCATGCCATCGCCGGGCGAGGCGTGGCGTGGCCAGCCGCGCCTCAGCGGGCGGGCTCGACGCCCCCCGGCGCGGCCAGCCCGTTGCGCCGCAGGCAGTCCCGGAATGCCCGCAATTCGGCCACCCGCAAATCGTTCTGCACGCGCTCGCGGTTGCCCCAGTTCAGCGGGTTCTCCTGCCGCCCCAGCGCCTGCACGGCGGGGTCGTTGCGCGCCTCGGCGCGGCAGGCGGCATGGCCTGGCGGCTCGGGCGGCGTGGGCGGGGCCGGCGGCGGGGTGGCGCAGGCGGCCAGGAGGGGCAGCAGCAGAAGGGCTCGGGTCGGGCGCATCATTCGGCCTCCAGCCAGTCCTCGATCAGCCGGCGCGCAATGGAATCCAGCCGCGGCAGGCTGAAGCCGTGCTGCTCATGCGCGCGCAGCTCGGCGCGGGTGAACCAGCGGGCATCCCGCAGCTCCTCCGGGTCGATGGTGATCTCGTGGGAGAGCGCCTCGGCATGGAAGCCCAGCATGATCGAGGCCGGGAAGGGCCAGGGCTGCGAGGAATGGTAGTGCACCTCGCCCACCTGGACGCCCACCTCCTCCAGCACCTCGCGGCGCACCGCCTCCTCCAGGCTCTCGCCCGGCTCCACGAAGCCGGCCAGGGTGGAGTACATGGTGGTGGTGGGGAAGCGGGTGGAATGGCCGAGCAGGGCGCGCGCGCCATCCGTCACCAGCATGATCACCGCCGGGTCGGTGCGCGGGAAGTGCTGCGCGCCGCAGGCGGTGCAGGCCATGGCGTTGCCGGCGCTGCGCGGCTCGCACACCCCGCCGCAGACGCCGCAGAAGCGGTGCCGCACGCGCCAGTGCATCAGCCCGCGCGCATGCGCCAGCACGCTGGCCTCGCCCGCCGGCAGCAGCCCGGCCACGGCGCGCAGGTCGGCGAAGGCGCCGAAGCCCTCGGGCAGCAGCGGCAGCGGGTCCTCGGCGGCGGAGCAATCCACGCTGAAGACCGGCCGGCCCTCCCAGAAGCCCAGGAAGGCCCAGGGGCCGCCGGCCATGCGCACCGCCTCGGCCGCCTCGGCCGAGAGCAGCACGGCCTCGGGCCGGCCCTCCTCGACCCCGCGCATCAGGCTGCGGCTGCGCCAGACCGGCACGAACAGCGCCTGCGGCGAGGCCATGGCGGCGGCGATGAAATCGGCCTCCTCCCGCCGGCCCGAGGCACGGTCGAGGGGGCTGCCGGTGTAGGCATTGGGACGGGAAGCCGGGATGGACAGCATGCGGCCGCGACCCTGCCATGGGCCGGCGCGCACGGCAACTCGGCCCGATCGGGGATGCCCCCCTTGCCGCGGAGGGGGGGCGGCATGATATGGTGCCCTCGGAAGGTCGGCGGCGGACAGGCGCCTTGCCAACCCGGTCAGGTCCGGAAGGAAGCAGCCGCAGCGAGTTCCCGTCTGGGTCGTTCCGCCGGTCTTCCACCTTCTGAGGTTTTCACCTCTCGCTGAATGGCCCGCCGCGGCCAGCATCGGATCCGCCGCGCGCCATGCCAAGCGACACCCGCCCCGACGAGCTTGCACAGCCCGCCTTCGAGCAGCCCCCGGCGCCCGAAGGCCCCGGCCTGTTCGGCGACCCGCCGCCCCCCGAGAGGCCGGGCCTGTTCGGCGAGGCGGAGCCCGCCCCCTCTCCCGCTGCTCCGGCGCCCGAGCCGGCCGCCACGCCCTACCGGGTGCTCGCCCGCAAGTACCGCCCGCAGAGCTTCGCCGACCTGATCGGCCAGGACGCGCTGGTGCGTACCCTGCGCAACGCCTTCGCGCAGAACCGCGTGGCGCATGCCTTCATGCTCACCGGCGTGCGCGGCGTCGGCAAGACCACCACCGCCCGCATCATCGCCCGCGCGCTAAACTGCGTCGGGCCGGACGGGAATGGCGGCCCCACCGCCGAGCCCTGCGGCGTCTGCGCCGAGTGCCAGGCGATCCTGGCCGACCGCCACCCGGACGTGCTGGAGCTGGACGCCGCCTCCAACAACGGCGTCGACAACATCCGCGAGCTGCGCGAGGCGGTGCGCTACCGCCCGGCCCGCGCGCGCTTCAAGGTGTACATCCTCGACGAGGTGCACATGCTGTCGACGGCGGCGTTCAACGCGCTGCTGAAGACGCTGGAGGAACCGCCGCCGCAGGTGAAGTTCCTGTTCGCGACGACGGAAATCCGCAAGGTGCCGGCCACCATCCTCTCCCGCTGCCAGCGCTTCGACCTGAAGCGCGTGCCGCAGGAGAGCTTGCGCGCCCACTTCACCCGCATCGCCGAGGCCGAGGCCGTGCCCGCCACGCCGGAAGCGCTGGCGATGATCGCCCGCGCGGCGGATGGCTCGGTGCGCGACGGCCTCTCGCTGCTCGACCAGGCGATCGCCCAGGCCGCCGGCAGCCCGGAGGGGGTGCAGGCGGAGCTGGTGCGGGACATGCTGGGCCTGGCCGACCGCACCCTGCTGTTCGACCTGCTGGAAGCCGCCTTCCGCGGCGACATCGCCGGCGTGCTCTCGGCCATGGATGCCGGGCATGAGCGGGGCGCCGACCCTGGCGTGGTGCTGGCCGACCTGCTGGAGCTGACCCACACCCTCACCCGCCTGCGCGCCGTGCCGGCGCTGCGCCAGGACCCCTCGCTGCCCGAGGCCGAGCGCGTGCGCGGCACCGCCCTGGCCGGGGCGCTGAGCATCCCGGTGCTGGGCCGCGCCTGGCAGGTGCTGCTGAAGGGCATCACCGAGATCGCCGAGGCGCCGGACCGGCGCGCGGCGGCCGAGATGGTGCTGATCCGCCTCGCCCACCTCGCCGAGATGCCGACGCCGGGCGACCTGGTGCGGCGCCTGACCGAGGGCGGTGCCACCGCGGCGGCAGGCGGCCCCCTGCCCTCCGGCGCCCCGGGCGGCCCCATGGGCGGCGGCAGCCGCGCCACGGCCAATGGCGCCCCCGTGGCAACGACGGTGATGGAGGCGCAGCCCGCCCTGGCCCAGCCGCGCGGCTTCCGCGAGGTGGTGGCGCTGGCCTCGGGCCGCGCGCCGATGCTGCACGCCCACCTGCTGCACAATGTGCATCTGGTGTCCTTCGCGCCCGGCCGCATCGAGATCCGCCAGCGGCCCGAGGCGCCGCGCGACCTCGCCGCCCAGCTCGCCGGCCTGCTGCTGGAGCAGACGGGGCGGCGCTGGACCATCAGCCTCTCCAACGCCGAGGGCGAGCCGACCATCGCGCAGCAGCGCAGCCACGTGGCGAGCGAGCGGCTGGAGATGGCGAAGGCCCACCCGCTGGTGCAGTCCATCCTGCTCGCCTTCCCCGGCGCCCAGGTGGAGGCGCTGCGCGACGACAGCCTGGATGAATACGGCCTGCCGCCGGCGCCCGAGGCGCCCGACGACGGCCCCGAATTCGCGCCGCCCGATGCCGAGCCGGCCGATCTCGACGATTTCCATTCCTCTGATCCCTATGGGGAGGACGCATGAAGAACCTTGCCTCGATGATGAAGCAGGCCCAGCAGATGCAGGCCAAGATGCAGGAGATGCAGGCCAAGCTGGACGCCATGACCGTGGAGGGCGCCGCCGGCGCCGGCATGGTCAAGGTGACGCTCTCCGGCAAGGGCGACCTGAAGCGCCTGGCCATCGACCCCAGCCTGATGGCGGCCGATGAGCGCGAGGTGCTGGAGGACCTGATCGTCGCCGCCCATGCCGACGCCAAGGCGAAGGTGGAGGCGATGATGGCCGAGGAGATGCAGAAGGCCACCTCCGGGCTGAACATCCCCGGCATGGGCGGCGGTGGCGGCCTCGGCGGCTTCAAGCTGCCGTTCTGAGCCGCCGGCCTTGAGCGTGCGCGGGCCGGACCAAGTCGAGCGGCTCGTCGCCATGCTGGCGCGGCTGCCGGGGCTCGGCCGCCGCAGCGCCCGGCGCGCCGCGCTGAAGCTGCTGCAGGACCCGGGCGGGCTGATGCTGCCGCTCGCCCAGGCCCTGCGCGAGACAGCGGAGGCCGTCCGCCCCTGCCGCGTCTGCGGCAATCTCGACACCCAGGACCCCTGCCGCATCTGCACCGATCCGGCGCGGGAGCACGACGTGCTCTGCGTGGTGGAGGGCGTCTCCGACCTCTGGGCGCTGGAGCGGGCGCATGTGCACCGCGGCCTCTACCACGTGCTGGGCGGCGTGCTCTCGGCGCTCTCCGGCGTCGGGCCGGACGATCTGCGCGTGGCGGATCTGCTGGCCCGCGTGGCGGAGGGCGAGGCGCGCGAGGTGATCCTGGCGCTGCCCGCCACGGTCGATGGCGCCACCACCGCGCACTACCTGACCGACCGGCTGCGCCCCATCGGCGTGGTGGTGACGCGGCTGGCCCAGGGCGTGCCGATGGGCGGCGCGCTGGATGTGATGGATGACGGGACATTGGCCGCGGCGCTGAAGGCGCGGCGGCCGGCATAGAAGAAGGGAAAGGGTTCTTTTTTGGAAAAAAGAACCAAAAAACTTTTGTCAGTCTGGCGCTGCGCTGGTTGATGGCGAGGCGCCAGACCCGAAAAGTCTTTTTGCTTCTTTTTCTTCAGAAAAAGAAGGTTCTTCCTTAATCCAGCGCCCCGTGCTGCCGCAGGAACCCCAGCAGCGGCAGCAGCGGCAGGCCGAGGATGGCGCTGTGCTCCCCCTCCACCTCGCGGAAGAGCTGGATGCCCGGCCCCTCCAGCCGGTAGGCGCCGACGGAGTGCGTCACCGCCTCCCCCTCCAGCGCCAGGTAGCGGTCCAGGAAGCTGTCGGAGAAGTCGCGCATGGTCAGCCGTGGCGTGGCGACGTGCTGCCAGACGCGCTGGCCATGCCGCCACAGCACCATGGCGGTGAACAGCGTGTGCGTGCGCCCGCGCAGCGCCTGAAGCTGGGCGCGGGCGCCGGCCAGGCCCTCCGGCTTGTCGAACCACGCCCCCTCGCACACCAGGAGCTGGTCGGCGCCGATCACCAGCGCCTCCGGCTCCCGCCGCGCCACGCGTATGGCCTTGGCCTCGGCCAGCAGGATGGCGGCATCGGCCGGCGGTATGCCCTCGGCCCGGGCGGCCTCCTTCAGGCTGGCCTCGTCCACGGGCGCGGGCTGCGCGGTGAAGTCGAGCCCCGCCGCGCGCAGCAGCGCCGCCCGCGTGGCGGAGCCGGAGGCCAGGACCAGCCGGATCATGCGCCGATGCCGCCGGGCTTCGGCCCGCCCTGGCTGCGGCGGGCGTGCCAGGCTTCCATCAGCTGCAGCACGGTGGCGGCCGTCTCCTCGATCGAGCGGCGCGTGACGTCGATCACCGGCCAGCCATGGCTGGTGCAGAGCCGCCGCGCCGCCTGGATCTCCGCCTTCACCGCCTCGTGGTCCACATAGTCGTTGGTGTCCTGCCGCACGCCGCCGGCGCCGATGATCTTCAGCCGGTGGCGGCGGATGTCGATCAGCGCCGCCACGTCGATGGTGAGGCCGATCACCGGGCAGGGCGGGTTCTCCAGCTCCTCCGGCAGGGGGGAGGTCGGCACGATCGGCACGTTGGCGGCCTTGATGCCGCGATTGGCGAGGTAGAAGCAGGTGGGCGTCTTGGAGGAGCGGGAGACGCCCACCAGCACGCAGTCGGCCTCCTCGATGCCGGCGACGCCCTGGCCGTCGTCATGCGCCAGCACGTAGTGCATGGCGTCGATGCGGCGGAAATAGTCGGCGTCCAGCACGTACTGCGCGGCGCGCTTCTCCCGCGCCTGCTGGCCGAGCTGGGTCTGCAGCAGGTCCATCACCGGGTCCAGCACCGAGAGGCAGGGCACGCCGAGCTGCTGGCACACCTCCTCCAGCGAATGCCGCAGCGAGCGGTCCACCAGGGTGAACATCACCGGCCCCGGCTCCGCCTTGATGCCCTCCAGCACCTGCTCGAGCTGCAAATGGGAGCGGACCAGCGACCAGCGGTGATGGATGACATGCGGGTCCGCGAAGCGCGCCAGCGTGGCGCGCGCGATGGAGTTCAGCGTCTCACCCGTGCTGTCGGAGACGAGATGCAGGTTGAAGCTACGGTTTGACATCGGCTCCGATCGGCCTCGTGCGGCGTTTTTGCGCGGTGGAGAATAACGGGGATTGCTGTGGAGATTGGGGAAAACCTTGCCCCACCGGAACCCCCCCTGGGATAAGCGGGGATGGAATCCGCATTTCCGGGGGGCTGGGGTTTGTTGGGCACAGCGTGGCGCGAGACTCTGTGGAAAACGCCGGAAACCGGCCTTTGAGCTGGCTTTGTGCCCGATTCGCGCCTGTGGAGAACTTTGTGGACAGGAATTGCGTCCACTGCGTCCCCCTTATCCACAGGCCCTACGAGTCCCCCATCTTTCTTAAAGACTCTTTTTCATAGAAAGGGGCGCCATGGAAAACGCACCGAAGCCCTTGCTGCGCGCCCTCTCCGGCGAGGCGATCTGGCCGCCGCCCTTCTGGCTGATGCGCCAGGCCGGGCGGTACCTGCCGGAATACCGGGAGCTGCGGGCCCAGGCGGGCGACTTCATCCGCCTGTGCACGAACCCCGCCCTCGCCGCCGAGGTGACGCTGCAACCGCTGCGCCGCTACGGGATGGATGGCGCCATCCTGTTCAGCGACATCCTGATGCTGCCCTGGGCCATGGGGCAGCCGCTGCGCTACGCCGAGGGCGAGGGGCCGCTGCTGGAGCCGATCCGCGACGCGGAAGGGCTGGCGAAGCTGGACCCGGCAGGGGCGGCGGCACGGCTGGCGCCGATCTATGAGACGGTGTCGCGGGTGCGGGCCGGGCTGGCTCAGGAGGCGCCGAAGGCGGCGTTGATCGGCTTCGCGGGCAGCCCGTTCACGGTCGCCTGCTACATGGTGGAAGGCCGCGGCGGCGGCGAGTTCGCCCATGCCCGCCGCATGGCCTATGCCGACCCGGCGCTGTTCGGGAAGCTGATCCGCCTGCTTGTCGATTCGACAACGGAATATCTTCTCGCCCAGGCCGAGGCAGGGGCCGAGGCGCTGATGCTGTTCGACAGCTGGGCCGGCCTGCTCTCCCCCGCCCAGTTCCGCCGCTGGTCGATCGAGCCCAGCGCCGCCATCGTCCGCAACATCCGCAAGGTCCGGCCGGATATCCCGCTGATCGGCTTCCCGCGCCTGGCAGGGCCGCTGCTGCCGGAATACGCGCAGCGCACCGGCGTCTCCACCGTGGCGATGGACACCGCCATGGACCCGCGCTGGGCCGCCACGGCGGTGCCGGCCGAGGTGGCGCTGCAGGGCAACCTGGACCCGCAGGCAGTGGTGGCCGGTGGCGCGGCGATGGAGGCCGAGGCGCGCTCGATCCTGGCCGCCATGCGCGGCCGGCCCTTCGTGTTCAACCTGGGCCACGGCATCGTCCCGCCGACGCCGCCGGAGCATGTGGCGGCGCTGGCACGCGTCATCCGCATGGGCTGAGAAGCCTCCTGGCGGGCCGCTGGCGCCCTTGTGGGCAACAGCGGCGGGGGGAGCGGCGTTTTCCGGGGCGACCCCCCTGGAGAACGCCCCCATGCCCGTGCGCTACGACCCCTCGCTGGAACAGGTGCAGCCCGACGAGGCGGAGACCATCGCCTCCCTCACCGGCAGCCTGCGCAAGATCAGCGAGACCACCTTCGAGGATTATGGCCACGCCGTGCGCAGCGTGCACGCCAAGGGCCACGGCCTGCTGAAGGGCACGCTGCGGGTGCTGGGCCACCTGCCGCCCACCCTGGCGCAGGGGCTGTTCGCGCATCCGGCGGAGTATCCGGCGGTGCTGCGCTTCTCCACCAACCCCGGCGACGTGCTGGATGACAGCATCACCGTGCCGCGTGGCCTGGCGGTGAAGGTGATCGGCGTCGAGGGGGAGCGGCTGCCCGGCTCGGAGGCGGATGCGACGCAGGATTTCGTCATGGCCAACGCGCCGGCCTTCCTGGCGCCCGACCCCAAGGCCTTCGCCGGCAGCCTGAAGCTGCTGGCCCGCACCACGGACACGCCGCAAGGGCTGAAGAAGATGGTGTCTACCGTGCTGCGCGGTGCCGAGGCGGTGGTGGAGACCTTCGGCGGCGAGAGCGCCATGCTGAAGAGCATGGGCGGCCATCCCAGCACCCACATCCTGGGCGAGACCTTCTGGAGCCAGGTGCCGCTGCGCCACGGCGACTATGTGGCCAAGTATTCCGTCGCTCCGCTTTCCCCGGCGCTGCTGGCGCTGAAGGACGCCAAGGTGGAGACCGGCGGCCGGCCGGACGCGCTGCGCGAGGAGGTGAAGGCCTTCTTCCGCGAGCAGGGAGGCGAGTGGGAACTGCGGGTGCAGCTTCTCACCAATCGCGAGACCATGCCGGTCGAGGATGCCTCGGTGCCCTGGCCGGAGGAGGAGAGCCCCTACATCGCCGTGGCGCGCATCAGCGTACCGTCGCAGCCGGCCTGGGACGCGGAGCGGGTGCGGGAGATCGACGACGGCATGGCCTTCAGCCCCTGGCACGGGCTGGAGGCGCACCGGCCGCTGGGCGGCATCATGCGCGCCCGCCGGCCGGCCTACGAGGATTCCGCGCGCTTCCGCGGCACCCGCAATGGCTGCCCCGTCCACGAGCCGCGCCAGGGCTGAGGCGGCAGCGCCTCAGCGCTGCGCGGCCATGAAGCGCGTCGCCATGGTGCTGTAGAGCGGCCGGCGGCAGACCAGGCGGGAGACCAGCAGCGCCACCAGGGCGGTGGCCATCAGCGGCACCGCCATGGCGTGGTTGCTGGTCATCTCCAGCACGATGACGGCGGCGGTGATGGGCGCCTGCACCACCCCGGCGAAATAGGCCACCATGCCGAGCAGCACCACCGCCGCGGCCGGCGCCCCCGGCAGCAGCGGCGGCAGCAGCGCGCCGATGCCCGCCCCCACCGAGAGCGAGGGCGCGAAGATGCCGCCCGGGATGCCGCTGAGGTAGGAGACCACGGTGGCCAGCAGCTTCCACAGCGCGAAATCGGCCGGCAGGCCGGGCTGCATCTCCAGCAGCATCCGCGCCTGCTCGTAGCCCGTGCCGTAGCTGGTGCCGCCCGAGAGCCAGCCGATCAGCGCGAGCAGCACGCCGCACAGCGCCGCGAAGCCTGCCGGCCGCCGCCCGGCGAAGCGCCGCACCGCCCCCGGCAGCAGGCGCGGCAGGTGCAGCAGCGCCGAGGAGAACAGCCCCCCCGCCAGCCCGCCCGCCACGCCGCAGACCACCACCGCCAGCCAGGCCGGGCCCAGCGCCAGCTGCGCCTCGCTGACGCCGAAATAGACGTAGTTGCCCAGCACGGCGGTGGCGGTGATGCCGGCGATGACCACCGCCGTCAGCGTCATGCCGCCGCTGCGGGAGCGGAAGGAGTGGCTCAGCTCCTCGATGGCGAAGACCAGCCCGGCCAGCGGCGTGTTGAAGGCCGCCGCCACCCCCGCCGCGCCGCCCGCCAGCACCAGCACCCGCACCATCTCCGGCCGCGGCAGGCGCTGCCAGCGCGAGAGGGCGTGCATGATGGCGGCGCCCACCTGCACCGTCGGCCCCTCGCGCCCGATCGAGGCGCCGCTGGCCATGCCGAGCAGCGTCAGCAGCACCTTGCCGAAGGCGATGCGCAGCGTCAGCAGCGCCCCCGCCCGCGCCGGGTCCGGCTCGTGCAGCGCGGCGATGACCTGCGGGATGCCGCTGCCCTGGGCGCCGGGGAAGAGGCGCCGCGTCAGCACCAGGGAGAGCGCCAGCCCCGCCGGCGCCACCAGGAACACCAGCAGCGGATGCACCGCCGCGACGCGCAGGAACAGGTGCTGCGCCGCATCCGCCAGCTCGGCGAAGGCCACCGCCACCAGCCCGATCAGCGCCGCGCCCAGCCAGAACAGCAGCCGCCGCCGCCATTGCCGCGGCGAGAGCAGCGGCAGGCGCCGCAGCCGGCGGCGGTTCAGGGCGCGGAAGCGTTCGGCGGGCATGGGCGGTGCACTCCGGAAGGGTGGAAGGCCCTGTCTGCGCCGCATGGCGCGCCCTGCGAAGCGGAAAGTGGCGGAGGCTGCCTTGCGCCCCGCCACCGGAATGGCATCGTCCCGCAGCTTCCTGCGGAACCGAGTCTGATGCGCGTCCTGGTCCTCGAGAACTCCCCCCTGGCGCCGGTCGGCCATTTCGGCGACTGGCTGGCGGCCCGCCACGGCGCCGCCCTGGCCACCCTCGCCGGGCCGGACCTGACCCCCGGCCCGCTGCCGGAGGCGGATCTCCTGGTCACGCTCGGCTCGCCCAGGGCGGCCTATGACGGGGATGGCTGGATCGCCACCCAGCGCGACCTGCTGGCCCGCTGGATCGGCGAAGGGCGGCCCGCCATCGGCATCTGCTTCGGGGCGCAGATGATCGCCTCCGCCATCGGTGGCAGCGTGGCGCCCACGGGCACCTTCCATGAGGGGTGGATGGAGACGGCCGAGGCCAGCGCGCCCCTCTGGCGCGGCCCCTGGCTGCGCTGGCATGGCGACCATGTGGCGCTGCCGCCGGAGGCCGAGGTGCTGGCCCGCTCGGAAGGCACCATCCAGGCCTTCCGCCACCGGCGGGCGCTGGGGGTGCAGTTCCACCCGGAGGCGAATGCGGGCTGCGTGGCGGAATGGATCGGCTTCACGCCGCCCGAGCGGCTGGCGGCGAAGGGGATCGTGCCCGAGGAAATCGTCGCGCTAACGCGGGAGCGGGATGGCAGCCTCAAGGGGCAGCGGGAGGCGCTGTTCGCGGAGATGCTGCGGCTGGTCGGGCTGTAGGCAAAGAAAGGCCGGGGGAAGGAATTCCCCCGGACCCCCATCTTTCTTCTATCGGTTCAGCCGCGCTTCGAGAGGTCCACCAGGCCGGCGAAGCCGGTCTCGGTGCCGAAGGCCAGCTGCGTGCCGGTGGCGTTCCAGGCCAGCGCCGAGACGGCGCCACGGCCGGGCGCGGCCACGGGGACGATCTTGCCGCTGCCGATCTCGGCCATCAGCACCAGCCCGTCCTGGAAGCCGGCGGCCACCACCTCGTGCTGCGGGTGGCAGGCCACCTGGGTGCAGAGCACGCCATCGCCCCCCGCCAGCTCCATCGGCGGCTTGCCCATCGGGCCGCCGGCGAAGAAGGGCCACAGCACCACGCAATCCGCCCCCGCCGTGGCCATCCAGCGGCCCTTGGCGGTGAAGGAGAAGGACTTGATCTTGGCGGGGTAGCCGGACATCCGCATGTCCTGCTGGTCGGTCAGCCGCCAGCCATGCAGCGCGTTCTCCTGCATGGTGGAGACGACATGCGTGCCGTCCGGGCTGAAGGCCACGAGCTGGTGGCTGCCCTTCCACGGCAGCACGCGCGGCTTGTCCTCCTTGCTGTTGACGAACCACAGGCTGACGCCGTTGTAGTGCCCGGCCGCCACGCGCTTGCCCTTGGCGTCGAAGGCCACGCCGCCCACGGTGGAGGGGTGCGCCAGCGTCTTGAGCGTCGCGCCGCCCTTGTCCAGCAGGTGCACCGCCTTGCCCACACCCACGGCGCGCAGGCCGGAGGGATGGGCGGCGATGTGTTCCACCCACTTCATCATGCCAAAATCGGCCAGCGTGGCGGTGCTGCCGTCGGGCAGCACGCGCAGCAGCTTGCCGTCGTCGCCGCCCGAGAGGAAGCCGGCGGCGAAGTCGGGCACCACGGTCAGGCAGGCGCCGTCATGCGCCTCCAGCTTCCGCCAGGGGGCGGCCGGCTGCGCCGGGTCGGCCAGGTGCAGCGTGCCGTCGCCCAGGCCGAAGGCGGCGCCCTGGCCGTCCCGGCCGAAGGCGGCGCTCACCACCCAGGCGCCCAGCTCATGCCCCGCCCCGCGCGTGGAGAGCAGGAAGTCGGCGTCCTCGACGCTTCCCATGGCGCCGCCGCTCAGGCTTTCGCTCATGCCGCCCCCGGGGAGGCCACGCAGCCCTCGAAGCCGCGGCGCAGCTGCGGCCGGTTCAGGTTACGGCCGATGAAGACGATCTTGGACTTGCGCGGGTCGCCTTCCTTCCACGGCCCGATGAAGTCGCCATCGGCGATCATGTGCACGGCCTGGAAGGCGAAGCGGTTCGGCTCGTCCTTGTAGGCCAGGATGCCCTTGGTGCGCAGCAGGTCCTGCCCCTTGGCCTGGAGGAGCTGGCTGATCCAGGCGTTGAACTTCTCGGCGTCGATCGGCTGCGACACCTCGAAGGACATGCTCATCACCTCGTCATTGTGCTCGTGCTCGTCGGAGGTGAGGAAGTCCGGCTCGCGCTCCAGGATGCGCTCCAGCTTGAAGGCGTCCCGCCCGATGACGCTCTCCACCGGCACGGCGGACTTGGTGGCGCGCTGGATCTCGGCATAGGGGTTGATCGCCTTGATGCGGCGCTCCACCTCGGCGGCCTCCTCCTCGCTCACCAGGTCCATCTTGTTGAGCACGATGAGGTCGGCGAAGGCGATCTGCTCCTCGGCCTCTGTGCTGTCGGCCAGCCGGGCGATGAGGTTCTTGGCGTCCACCACGGTCACGATGGCGTCGAGCCGCGTGGCGCGCTTGACGTCCTCGTCCATGAAGAAGGTCTGCGCCACGGGGGCCGGGTTGGCCAGGCCGGTGGTCTCGACGATGATGCCGTCGAACTTGCCGCGCCGCTTCATCAGCCCGCCGAGGATGCGGACGAGGTCGCCGCGCACGGTGCAGCAGATGCAGCCGTTGTTCATCTCGAACACTTCCTCGTCGGCGTCGATGACGAGGTCGTTGTCCACGCCGAGCTCACCAAACTCGTTGATCACCACCGCGAATTTCTTGCCGTGGTTCTCGGTGAGGATGCGGTTCAGCAGCGTGGTCTTGCCGGCGCCGAGATAGCCGGTCAGCACGGTGACGGGGATGGTGTCGCTGGTCTCGCTCATGGCGCGCGGTCTCCTGCCGGGAGGGGGACGTCGTTCGGCCATGTTATATGATACGGTTCCCTCCGAAGGTCACGGGGGGCGGCGCGAAGAGCATCCCACGCCTGTGCTGGACGCGGGCCGCCGCCCTGGCTTAGCCTGCCCTCCCGCGCAACTGGCGAGAAAAGATGGAGCACCATCGGGGAGTGCGGGGCCATGCCGCATGCCGCTCGCCTGGGCAATCCACCCTCCCTGACGGAGAGATTGTCATGTCCGCGACCACAGCCCTGATGGCCATTCTGGGGGCGCTCCTGCTGGGGGCGATCAGCCCCGGCCCGAGCTTCGTCCTGGTGAGCCGCATCGCCGTCACGCGATCCCGCCTGTGCGGGCTGGCGGCGGCGCTTGGCATGGGGGTGGGGGGTGCCGCCTTCGCCACCCTGGCGCTGCTGGGCCTCACCGCGCTACTGGCGCAGGTGGAGGCGCTGTCCCTCCTGGTCCGGGTGGCGGGCGGGCTCTACCTCGTCTGGCTGGGCTGGCGCATCTGGCGTGGCGCGGATGTGCCGCTGGCCCAGGAGGGGAGCGCCCCGGCGGGAGAGAGGGCGCAGGCGGGGCTGGGCCGCACCTTCCTGCTGGCGCTGGCGACGCAGCTGAGCAACCCGAAAACCGCGCTGGTCTATGCCGGCATCTTTGCCGCCCTGCTGCCGGCGGAGGCGCCGTTCTGGCTTGCCGTCGTGCTGCCGCCGCTGGTGCTGGCGGTGGAGGCCGGGTGGTACGGGCTGGTGGCCCTGGCTCTTTCCACCGCCGCGCCGCGCGCCGCCTATCTGCGCGGCAAGGGCTGGCTGGACCGCCTGGCGGGCGCGGCGATGGCCGCGCTGGGCCTGCGCCTGCTGCTGTCCCGCTGAGAAGAAGGGGTCCCGGGGAAGGCGCGCGCCTTCCCCGGGAGGCTGCTCAGGCGGCCGCCCGGATGGCGTCGGACAGCGTGCCGAAGATCCGGTCGATGTGGTGCTTCTCGGCGATCAGCGGCGGCGAGAGGGCGATGATGTCGCCGGTGGTGCGGATCAGCACGCCCTTGTCGAAGCAGTCGCGGAAGATGTCCACGGCGCGGGCGGTGGGCTTGCCCGGGCGCGAGGACAGCTCGATGCCGGTGACGAGGCCGATCGAGCGGATGTCGATGACGTTGGGCAGGCCGCGCAGCGAGTGGGCCGCCTCCTCGAAATAGGGCTCCATGGCGGCGGCGCGGCCCGGCAGGTCCTCCGCCTTGTGCAGCACCAGCGTGGCGATGGAGGCGGCGCAGGCCAGCGGGTGGCCGGAATAGGTGTAGCCGTGGAACAGCTCGATGCCCTCCGGCGCGCCGTTCACCACCGTGTCGTAGATGGCGTTGTTCACCGCGACCGCGCCCATCGGCACGGCGGCGTTGGAGAGGCCCTTGGCCATCGTCATGATGTCGGGCGTGACGCCGAGGCGCTCGGCGCCGAAATTGGTGCCGAGTCGGCCGAAGCCGGTGATCACCTCGTCGAAGATCAGCAGGATGCCGTGCTTGTCGCACAGCTCGCGCAGGCGCTTCAGGTAGCCCACGGGCGGCACCAGCACGCCGGTGGAGCCGGCCATCGGCTCGACCATCACGGCCGCGATGGTGTCCCCGTGCAGGGCGACGAGGTTCTCCAGCGCGTCCGCCAGGTGGGCGCCGTGCTGCGGCAGGCCCTTCGAGAAGGCGTTCTGCTCCGGCAGGTGGGTGTGGGGGAGGTGGTCCACATAGGGCAGCATGGCGCCGAACTGCTTGCGGTTGCCGCCGATGCCGCCCACCGACATGCCGCCGAAGCCCACGCCGTGATAACCGCGCTCCCGCCCGACGAGGCGCACGCGCTGGCTCTGCCCGCGCGCCTTCTGGTAGGCCAGCGCGATCTTCAGCGCGGTGTCGGCGCTCTCGGAGCCGGAATTGGTGAAGAAGACGCGGTCCAGCCCCTCCGGCGTCATCTCCGCCACGCGGGCCGCCGCCTCGAAGGCGATGGGGTGGCCGAGCTGGAAGGTGGGGGCGAAGTCCATCACCGCCGCCTGCTTCTGGATCGCCTCGGTGATCTCGCGCCGGCCGTGCCCGGCGTTGCAGCACCACAGCCCGGCGGTGCCGTCGATGATCTCCTGCCCGTCCGCCGTGAAGTAGGACATGCCCTCGGCGCGGGCCAGCAGGCGCGGGTGCGACTTGAAGTAGCGGTTGTCGGAATAGGGCATCCAGAACGCATCAAGGTCGTTCGGGCGCGGCACGTTGATCTGGTTCATGGTCGATCCTGCACAGCCGGGGGCGGATGGCGGAAAAGGCTAGGCCCCTTGCGGCCGGAAGGCGAGAGGCTTCCGGCGATCGGCGCGCGACTCGGCGGGACGGGGCGCGCGAAATGCCGGCCCGGCCTATCCTGCCGCCCGGCCAGAGGGGAGGCGGGGCGATGATGCGGCGGATCGAGGCGGGCGGCCTGTCGGTGGCCTATCGGGAGACGGGCCCGGCCGAGGGGCCGGTGGCGATCCTGCTGCACGGCTTTCCCTATGACATCCATGCCTATGACGCCGTGGCGGAGATGCTGGCGGCGGCCGGGTGGCGCTGCGTCATCCCCTTCCTGCGCGGCTATGGCGGCACGCGGTTCCTCTCGGCCGGGACGCCGCGCTCCGGCCAGCAGGCGGCGCTGGGGGCGGACCTGCTGGCCCTGATGGAGGCGCTGCGGATCCCGCGCGCGGTGCTGGCGGGGTATGACTGGGGCGGCCGCGCCGCCTGCGTCGCCGCGGCGCTGTGGCCGGAGCGGGTGCGTGGCCTGGTCAGCTGCGGCACCGGCTACAACATCCAGGACCTCGCCCGCGCCGGGGAGCCGGCGGCGCCGGAGAAGGAGCTCCGCCACTGGTACCAGTACTACTTCCAGACCGGGCGGGGCCGCGCCGGCCTGGCGCAGAACCGGCGCGACCTGTGCCGCCTCCTCTGGCGGCTGTGGTCGCCGGAATGGGCGTTCGACGAGGCCACCTTCGCCCGCAGCGCCGCGGCCTTCGACAACCCCGACTTCGTGGAGGTCGTCATCCACTCCTACCGGCACCGCCATGGCGGCGCCCCCGGCGACCCGGCGCTGGAGGAGATCGAGGCGCGGCTGGCCGCGCAACCCCGCATCCCTGTGCCCGCCATCGTGCTGCAGGGCGCGGCGGATGGCGTGGAGGGGCCGCTGCCGGCGGAGGACAGGAACGCGCCGCGTTTCGCCGGACCCTATGCGCGCCGCATCCTGCCGGGCATCGGGCATAATGTGCCGCAGGAGGCGCCGGAGGAATTCGCGCGCGCCGTGATGGCGGTGGCGGCCGGCTGAGCCCCGGCCCCCTTCCCGCCACGCCTCGGCCCTTCAGGCAGGCCTCAGCCCTTCAGGCAGGCCTCGGCCAGCATCCGGAAGGCGTTGGCGCGGTGGCTGATGGCGTGCTTGCCGGCCTTGTCCATCTCCGCGAAGGTCAGCGCTTGGCCGGCGGGCTGGAACATCGGGTCGTAGCCGAAGCCGCCCGGGCCGCGCGGCGGCCAGACCCACTCGCCCATCGCCCGGCCCTCGAAGCCCTCCACATGTCCGTCCGGCCAGGCCAGCACCAGGGCGCAGGTGAACCAGGCGGTGCGGTCGGCATGCGGGGCGGCGAGGTCGCGCACCTTCGCCATGGCCGCGGCGTAGTCCCGGCCGCCGCCGGGCAGCTCCGCCCAGTCGGCGGTGTGGACGCCCGGCGCGCCGTCCAGCGCGGCGACCGAGAAGCCGCTGTCATCGGCCAGCGCCACCAGCCCGGAGGCGCGCGCGGCGGCCAGCGCCTTCAGCGTGGCGTTGCCGAGGAAGCTGGTCTCCGTCTCCTCCGGCACCGGCAGGCCGAGTTCCTTGGCGCTGACGATGCCGATGCCGTACTCGGCCAGCAGCGCGGCGTTCTCCGCCACCTTGCCGGCATTGTGGCTGGCCATGACGATGCGCCGCTCCGTCAGGCGGCGGTGCGGGGTTCCGTTCACCGGGGCGCCGCTCACCGGGGCGCCGTTCACTGGCCGACCGCCCGGCGCTGGGCGGCGAACAGCGCCGCCGTGCCCTGCCGCGCCAGCCCGAGCATGGCGGTGAGCTGCGCGTCGGAGAAGGGCGCGCCCTCGGCCGTGCCCTGCACCTCGACGATGCCGCCCTTGCCGGTCAGCACGAAATTGCCGTCCGCCTGGGCGTCCTTGTCCTCGGCATAGTCGAGGTCGAGCACCGGCTCGCCCTTCCACAGCCCGCAGGAGATGGCGGCCACCTGGTCGCGGATCGGGTTGCCGCTGATCATGTTCTTCAGCACGCAATGCTCGAAGGCCTGGTGCAGCGCCACCCAGGCGCCGGTGATGGCGGCGCAGCGCGTGCCGCCATCGGCCGTCAGCACGTCGCAATCCAGCACCACGGCCAGCTCGCCCATCGCCCTGCGGTCCACCACCGCGCGCAGGCTGCGGGCGATCAGGCGCTGGATCTCCTGCGTGCGGCCGGACTGCTTGCCGCGCGCCGCCTCGCGCTCGCCGCGGCTGTGGGTGGCGCGCGGCAGCATGCCGTACTCGGCCGTCACCCAGCCCTCCCCCTTGCCGCGCAGGAAGGAGGGCACGCGCCCTTCCACGCTGGCGGTGCAGAGCACCTCGGTGTGGCCCATGCGGATGCGGCAGGAGCCTTCCGCATGCCGGGCCACGCCGACCTCCAGGCTGACGGGGCGCAACGCGTCGGGGGCACGGCCGGAGGGGCGCATGGGCGGGGAGCTTTCGATATCTGCGGCGGCGGGACCCGCCGGGAATGGGGCGATGGCCGCCGCCTTGTCAATTCGCGGCGCTCCGCATGCCTCCGGCGAGCTGCCGCAGGCAGGCGGCCTCGGTGCGCCGCTCGGTGCCCGAGGCGCGGGCGGCGGCGTAGCTGACCCGCAGGGGCGAGCCGGGCGCGTCGTCGCGGTCCAGCACCACGTCGAGATGGCAGAAGGGGGTCTGGTAGAGCCAGATCTGCGCCGCGCCCTCGGTGCGGCGCAGGCGCGGCTCGCCCAGCCAGCGCCGCAGCGCCTCGGGCGACTGGCCGAGAAGCTGGGCGGCACGCTCGGGTGCCCCTTCCAGCCGTGGCAGGACGGGGGCGGTTGTCGGCTGCATGCCGGCCAAGTTGGCGCGGTAGCTGTCCAGCACCTCCTGCAGAACCGCGTGCGGATCGGCCGGAGAGGGCTGCGCGGCGCAGGCGCCGAGCAGCAGCAGGGCGGTCAGGAGGGTGGGACGCATGGGAGGAGGATGGCGCGGAAGGCCGGCGCGGAGACGGGCCGCCCGCGCCGCCGGTCAGACCTCCGCGGCTGGGATGGCGAGCGGCGAGGGCGCGTAGCTGTGCTGCGGCGCGCTGTCGCTCAGCATCTCCATGCGGCCGGAGAGCTGGCCGCCCTCCTCCACCTGCAGCTTGCGGCAGCGGGCCACGCCCAGCACCTTGCCGGTGCCGCGGATGACCAGGTTGCCGCGCGCCGTCAGCGTGCCGTCGAAGGTGCCGGCGATCTCGGCGTCGTCCACCTCGACCTCGCCCTTGAACACGCCGCTCGGGCTGATGAACAGCTCGGCCGCCTGCATCATCTGGCTCTCGATGGTGCCTTCCACCACCAGCCGCTCGGCATCCGTCACGGTACCCTGCAGGCTGATGCCCTTGCCCACCACCATGGTGCGGCGCTCGGTGGCGGCGGCCGGGCCGGGGGCGCGGGCGGCGGCGGCCGGGGCCTGCTGGGCGCCCGCGTTCATGCCGGCATTCATGCCGGCGTTCACCGGCGGCCGCGGCGGCATGCCCATTCCGGCAGGGGGCTGGCTGGGCTTCGGCGGCAGGTTCATGGCGGCCTCCTTGCTGGGCGCGGGGCGGAAGGGGGGAACAGCAAGGTCCGGATCGCGCGCCACCGGAACGGTGGTCGGCGCGCCGGAACCTTCCTCTGCCCCTCCCGCGCCGGGCGCGGGCGGTGTGGGCTCTTCGCGGCGGCGGAAGATGGACATCTGCTCCCCCTGTGCAACGGCTGGGTATGAAGCCTTGCGCGCCAGCTCCATCATGGGCTGGCGCGCTCCTCACTCCGGCTATCACGCGGCGGCCCGTCCGGACAACCGGCTGGGCGCAACGAATCCCCGATTTTCCAGAAGCTTCCGGAAGTTCGCCGGGCCGGCTCGCCCCCTGCGGGAACAATGCGGGGCAATCCTTCCATAACGGTTAATAAACTTTCGCGCCGCCAGGTTTGGGCGGGCCCTGGCCCCGGCCCGCCCTGCCCTATGCCGGGCGGCGCGGGGCTGCTATCGGCGGGGCTGCGCGGCACCGCCGCATCCAGAGCACAGGGTTTCGCACATGGCCGCCTCCACCCTCGACATCCTCGGCATCGGCAACGCCATCCTGGACGTGCTGGCCCGCGCCGAGGACGGCTTCCTGGCCGCGCAGGGCATGACCAAGGGCGCCATGGCCCTGATCGACACCAGCCGCGCCGAGGCGATCTACGGCGCCATGGGGCCGGGTGTGGAGAGCAGCGGCGGCTCGGCCGGCAACACCTGCGCGGTGGCCGCGGCGCTCGGCGCCCGCGTGGGCTTCCTCGGCAAGGTGGCGGACGACGCGCTGGGCCGCGTCTTCGCGCACGACATCCGCGCCGCCGGCGTCGCCTTCCCCACCGCCCCGCTGCAGGGCGGCGACCCCACCGCGCGCTGCCTGATCCTGGTCACGCCCGACGGGCAGCGGACGATGAACACCTATCTCGGCGCCTGCGTCAGCTTCGGCGAGGAGGATGTGGACGCGGCGATGGTGGCCTCCGCCGCCGTCACCTACCTGGAAGGCTACCTGTTCGACCCGCCGGCGGCGCAGGCCGCCTTCCGCCGCGCCGCCGCCCTGGCGCACGCGGCCGGCCGGCAGGTGGCCATCAGCCTCTCCGACCCGTTCTGCGTCGGCCGCCACCGCGAGGCCTTCCGCGCCTTCGTCGCGCGCCAGGCGGACATCGTCTTCGCCAACGAGGCGGAGATCATGAGCCTCTACGAGACGGACAGGCTGGAGGCGGCGATCGAGGCCGTGCGGCGGGATGCGGGGCTGGCCGCCATCACCCGCTCCGAGAAGGGCAGCATCATCGTCGCCGGCGAGGCGACGCACGAGATCGCCGCCGAGCCCACCACCGTGGTGGACACCACCGGGGCGGGCGACGCCTATGCCGCCGGCTTCCTGGCGGCGCTGACCCAGGGCCACGCCCTGCCGGAATGCGGCCGCTGGGGCTCGGTCGCCGCGGCCGAGTGCATCGGCCATTTCGGCGCCCGCCCGCAGGCCGAGCTGAAGGCGCTGGTCGGCGCCTGAGGGCCGCCGGGCACAGGAGGCGGCCACCATGGGGGCCTGGCTCGATGCCTTCGTCGCCACCTTCGGGCTGATCGGCCTCGGCGCGCTGCTGCGCCGCAGGGTGCTCACCGATGTGGCCGTCTGGGCCGGCATGGAGAAGCTGGTCTTCACCGTGCTGCTGCCGGCGCTGCTGGTCTCCTCCATCGGCGCGGTGCGGCTGGCCGAGCTGCCGCTGGGCGGCATGGCCGGCGCCATCTGGGGCGCGCTGCTGCTCGGCGCGGTGCTGTCGCTGCTGCTGGCGCGGGCGCTGGGGCACAGCCATGCCACCGCCACCTCCGTGCTGCAGGGCGGCATCCGCTTCAACACCCTGCTGGCCTTCGCCGTGGCGGGGTCGGTGTACGGGCCGGCCGGCATCGCCTTCGGCGGCATCGCCACCGGGCTGATCGTGCCCTTCGTGCAGGTTATCATCACCCTGGTGTTCAGCCTGGGCGGCACCCGCCGGCCGGACCCGGTGCGCGTGCTCTGGCAGATGGTCACCAACCCGCTGCTGCTGGCCTGCGCGGCGGGGCTGGCGCTCTCGCTGGTCGGCGGGGCGCCGCCGGGGGTGGCGGGGCTGCTGCGCAGCCTGGCGCAGGGCTCGCTCGCCATCGGGCTGCTCTGCGTCGGCGCGGCGCTGACGCCGGGGGCGCTGGCGGCCAGCCCGCTCACCCAGGGGCTGACGGCGGCGCTGAAGCTGCTGGTGGTTCCGGTGGTCACCCTGGGCCTGGGGCGCGTCCTGGGGCTGGAGACGCAGGCGCTGGCCGTCGCCGTGCTGTTCATGGCCCAGCCCACCGCCACCACCGCCTATGTGCAGGCCCGCGCCATGGGCGGCGACGCGCCGCTGATGGCGGCGATGACCACGACGCAGCACCTCCTCGCCATGCTGACGCTGCCGCTCTGGGTGGCGCTGCTGGCGCTTTGAGATCGGGCGGGGGGAAGAAGGAATTCTTCCCCCCGCACCCCCCATCATCTTTTTCTGCGGGGTTGTGCGCCGCATGATGGGGCGGACAGATGCGGGACGGCACAGCATGAACATACAGCGACGCAGCCTGGCCCTCGGCCTTGCGGGCGCCCTCGCCGCGCGCAGCGGCAAGGCCCAGGGCAGCTGGCCGGAGCGGCCGCTGCGCTGGGTGGTGGGCTACCCGGCGGGCGGGCCGTCCGACACCTTCGCGCGGCTCATCGCCGCCGGCATCGGGCCGGCGCTCGGGCACACCATGGTGGTGGAGAACCGGCCCGGCGGCGGCGCCGTGCTGGCCAGCGAGACCGTCTCCCGCGCCGCGCCGGATGGCTACACCCTGCTGCACGCCGACAATGGCAACCTCGTCTACAACCCCGCCCTCTACGCCCGCCTGCCCTACGACCCGGACCGCGACCTGACCGGCGTGGGCTTCATCGGCCGCTTCCCCCTCTTCCTCGTGGTGCGGGCGGACAGCGCGGTGGCGGATTTCGCCGGCTACGTGGCGGCCTCGCGCCAGCAGGTGCCGACCTATGGCTCCCCCGCCGTCGCCTCGCCGCACCACCTGGCGATGGAGATGCTGAAGCGCCGCGCCGGCTTCGACGCGACGCACGTGCCCTATCGCGGCGGCCCGGCGGCGATGCAGGATTTGCTGGCCGGCACGCTGGACAGCGTGCTGATCGACTGCGCCACCGGCCTGCCCTTCCTGCGCGACGGCAAGGCGCGGGCGCTGCTGGTGCTCTCCGAGGCGCGCTCGGCCCAGGCGCCGGAGGTGCCGACGGCGCTGGAGCTGGGCATCGGCCAGGCGGTGGCCTTCGGCTGGCAGGCCATGTCGGCCCCCGCCGGCACGCCGCAGCCCGTCATCGCGCGGCTGAACCAGGAGATGCGCGCCGCCATCGCCGCCCACGCGATGCAGGCGCGGATGCGCGACCTGGGCATCGAGAGCGCGCCCTGGTCGCCCGCGGAGTTCAACGATTTCGTCCTGCGCGAGAACGCCGTCTGGCGGCCGTTGATCCGCGAGCTTGGCATTCGTCTGGACAGTTAAGAGGAAGAAAAGAAGGGTTCTTTTTTGGAAAAAAGAACCAAAAAACTTTTGCTGGTCTGGCGCTGCGCTGGTTGATGGCGCAGCGCCAAACCCGAAAAGTCTTTTTGCTTCTTTTTCTTCAGAAAAAGAAGATCCTCAAACCAGATCCGCCGCCTCGTCGAAGGGCAGCCGCGGCAGCCGGCCGAACAGCCCGGCCTCGTCGCCATAGCCGAGATTGACCAGCAGGTTGGACTTCCACCCTGTGTTGGCGAGGAAGGCCTCGTCCACCTTGGCGTTGTCGAAGCCGCTCATCGGGCCGGTATCCAGCCCCAGCGCCCGCGCCGCCATGATCAGGTAACCCGCCTGCAGGGAGGAGTTGCGGAAGGCGGTGGCCTCGGCGAAGGCGGCGCTGCCGGTGAACCAGGATTTGGCGTCGGCGTGCGGGAACAGCACCGGCAGCTTGTCGTAGAATTTCTGGTCCCAGGCGACGATCACCGTCACCGGCGCCGTCATCGTCTTCTCCAGGTTACCGGCCGAGAGGGCGGGGCGCAGCTTCTCCTTGCCCTCGCGGGTGCGGATGAAGACGAAGCGGGCGGGGGAGGCATTGGCGCTGGTCGGCGCCATCTTCACCAGGTCGTAGAGCTGGCGCAGCGTCTCGTCGCTGACGGGGCGGTCCTGCCACGTGTTGTGGGTGCGCGCCGTGCGGAACAGCTGGTCGAGCGCGGTGTCGTCGAGGGCGGTGGTCATCGGGTGGCTCCTGTGCTTGCGCCCAGGATGGTGCCGATGCCGGAGCCTGCCAATCGGCCCGCCCGGATGGCCGACATTCGCCCCGTGAATGGGAGCCGAGTGGAGCCGGGCCGCGCGGCCCGGCTCCACCCGGCCAATGGCTCAGGCGTCCACCTGCTCCACCGCCATCACTTCCGGCACGTAGTGGCGCAGCATGTTCTCGACGCCATGCTTCAGCGTGGCGCGGGAGGAGGGGCAGCCGGAGCAGGCGCCCTGCAGGTGCAGCTTGACGACGCCGTCGCGGAAGCCGCGGAAGACGATGTCCCCGCCATCGCCGGCCACCGCCGGGCGCACGCGGGTGTCGAGCAGCTCCTTGATCTGGGCGACGATCTCGGCATCGGCCGGGTCGCTGTCCTCGACCGCGTCCTCGCCCTCGGCTTCCAGCACCACGGGGCGGCCGGCCATGTAGTGCTCCATGATGCCGCCCAGCACCATGGGCTTCAGCGCCTGCCAGTCCACCGCCTCGGACTTGGTGACGGTGACGAAGTCGGCGCCGAGGAAGACGCGGGCGACACCCTCCAGCGCGAAGAGCCGCTCGGCCAGCGGGCTGCGGCCGGCGCCCTCGGCGCTGGTGAAATCGGCCGTGCCGCGCCCGCCCATCACGTCCTGGCCCGGCAGGAACTTCAGGGTGGCGGGGTTCGGGGTGGCTTCGGTCTCGATGAACATTGTTCTGGGCTTTTCCGTGTGAGGTCGGCTCTGGTCTTGTGCCGGGATTTGGGCGGTCGGGGCGCCGCGTGCAACCGGCCCGGGCCCGCGCCGGGGGCCGGGCTGGCCCTCAGGTGACGCGTTCCAGGTCCTTCTCGTCCAGCGTGCCGGGCACGATGGTCATGGGCACGCGCAGGCGCGGGGCGTAGCGGCCGGTCAGCGCGGTGATCAGCGGCCCCGGCCCGCTGCCATTGGCGGCGGTGGCGAGGATCAGGATGGACATGCGCGGGTCCTCCTCCAGCAGCGCCAGCAGCTCGTCGCGCGGGTTGCCCTCGCGGATCAGCAGGATGGGGATGCCGCCGGTGATCTCCTGCACCTCGGCGGCCAGCGCCGAGAGCAGCTTCTCCGCCTCGTCGCGCCGCTCCTCCTGCAGCATGGCGCCGACGCCGGCCCATTCCACCGTGCCGGCCTCCTCCACCACGCGCAGCAGCGCCACGCGGCCGCCGCCGTATTTGGCGCGCAGGCAGGCATAGCGCAGCGCGATGCGCAGCTCCGGGCTGTCATCGACCACCACCAGGAAGACACGGTCGCGTCGCGCGGCTTCGGGCATTCATCCCCTCCGGAACAGCACGCTGCCGAGCCAGCCCGCCAGGGCGGCCAGCAGGATGCAGAGCAGGCCGTATACCACCGGCTGCACCTTGGCGACATTGGCGATGCGGGCGGCCGTGCCGACGCGCCCGACGCGGAAGCCCAGCTCCTGCCGCGCCACCACGCGCCCCTCGCGCACCAGCAGCACCTGCACCAGGTAGTCGCCGGTCGGCACGGTGGCGGGCAGCGGCAGGCTGGCGCGGAACAGCCGGGCGCCGGCGATGTGCATGCTGCCCGCCTCCCCCCACAGCCCGGCCGCCTGCTTGAGCTCCATCAGCGCCTCGCGGAACTCGCTCTGCTGGTTGCCCGCCGCTTCCAGCGGCAGCGCCTCGAGGCCGATGCGCTTGGCGGCGCGCTCCTCCTCGCTCAGCACCTCCGCCAGCGGGCGCGTGCCGGCGAGCAGGTAGTAGCCCGGCACCCGCCAGAAGCGGGCCGAGGCGCCGTTGAGCCACAGGCCCAGCACGCGGACCTTGCGGCGCACCACCATGGGCTGCGCCGGCCCCTGGGCGATCACCAGCACGTCGTCGCCGCCG